>PHEG01000074.1 GCA_002842835.1 Alphaproteobacteria bacterium HGW-Alphaproteobacteria-2
GCAGGCTGGGCGGCGGGGCGCTGGGCGCGGCATCTGATGGACCGCGCGGTTTGAGGCGCCCCGGAGAAGGCGCGCGGAAAACCTAGCGCAAAAACAGCATCGGCGCGGTCGGCTCCGCGTCGAGCGGCATATCGGCGGCGACGGTCAGCGCCTCGCCGTCTAGCACCACTGGCCCCGGCCCGGCGAAGCTTACCCGCGCGCAGCCGAAGCCGTGCAGTCCGCGCGCCGTGAGTCCTTCGTGGCCGAACCCCGCCAGCACGCGCAGCGCGGAGCGGCGCGGTGCCCGGATCGGCCATTCGGCATGCAGAACCGCCAGCGGCTCCACCCCCCGCCCCCACCAGGGGCGCAGGCCGAGGCTCAGCCTCGGCAGCGGCGTGACCAGCGAGAAGGCATGCCCGCCCGCAAAGCGCCGGGCGCCGCCATAGTGCGCATCGAGCGGGGTGGGGCGCAGCAGCGGCTCGCCGTCGCTGTGGCGCAGGCTGTAGGGCGCCAGGATGAGCCGTGCGAGCGTCGCCAGCACCGCGCCCCTGCCGCGCGCTGCGCGGGTCTCGCGTGCGACCTGCGAATAGAGCATGGCCCGGGCCGCCGCCCCGGTGGAGAGCAGAAGCCCCGCGCGCGGCGCCGTCAGCCCGCCGCCCGAGACGCGCAGAAGCCGTTGCGCGGCCATTTCGCCCGGGCGCCCGGCGGCAAGCCCGGTGATGCGTTCGGCGACGGCCTCGGGCCGGGGCTTGCGCAGCCCGAGGACGTGGTGGGCGAGATTGGTGCGCCCGCCGGGCAGTACGCCGATGAGCGGCATCTCCGCCCCCTGCGCGGCAAGCGTGGAGGTCACCGCCTCCAGCGTGCCGTCGCCGCCCTCGACGAAGACCGCCCGGGCCGGATAGGCGGCGAGAAAATCGGGCAGATCGGCGAAGTCCCGCAGCCACAGGAAGGGCAGATCGGGCCGCGCACGCGCCACCTCTGCCAGCACCGCGCCGCGCAGCGCGACGCTGTGGCTCGCCGGGTTGGCGATGAGCAGCGCGTGGGGATGGGTCATGCCAGCCGTTCGCAGCGGTAGAGCAGCCAGGCGGCGAGCAGGGCCAGCGCCAGGATCGGCGCGCCTACCGCAAGCCAGACCGCCACCCCGCCTGAAGCGGCCAGCGTCTTGAGCACGCCATCGAGAATGAAGAAGCAGAACCCGATGCCCATTCCCACCGCGACACCGATCTCGCCGCCGCCACCCCGCCCGAAGCGCTGCATCCGGCCCAGATCGACGAGCGAGAGGTTGCGCGGGTCGCCGCCCAGCTTTGTCAACGTCTGTGGCGTCTGGTCGGTCTCCCAGCGCACGCGAGGCGCCGGGGGCGCTGCATCGAAGCGCGTCTGCTCCACCCCCTCGAGCCGCCAGCCGTTCTGCTCGAAGACCGCCGCGCGCGCCGTCGTCAGTGCCACAACCCCCGCGTCCGGTGCGCGTTCGAAGAAGGTCAGCCGCTCCAGCCGTTCGCTCGCCACGCTTCCGATTTCGATGAAAGCCTCCGGCTCGGCGATCCAGAGAGTGTCGCCCACACGCTGGCCAGGGTCGGAAAAGGCGTCGGGCCCGACCCACTCGGCAATCCGCCGTGCGCTGGGCGGCACTGCAAGGTCGATCACCAGCACCGAAACGAGCCCTGCGACGAGGATTGCGGGTGCCATGGCGCGCACCTGGCGCAGCGGCGAGAGGCCTGCCCCGGCGAGGATCACCAGCTCGCTGTGGCGCACCAGGGTGGCAAAGGTCAGCAACACCGCCAGCAGAAGCGTGAAGAGCGCCATGCGGTCGAACAGGACTGGCATGCGCAGCGCCATCAACTGCAGCCCGTCGCCCAGCGTGGCACCGGGTGGCAGCACGTCGGAATTGCCGAGCGAGTCGAGCACGCCCATCAGCACCAGCGTGGCGACGAGCAGCGACAGCCAGCGCGTCACGAAGAGTTGCGCGAGGTAGCGGTCGAGGCGCTTCACGGCGTCGGGCTCCCCGCGGCGCGGTTGCGGATGTGCGTCAGCATGCGGCGCAGGGCCTCTGCACCCGGCAGCGAGAAGCTGAAATAGGTAAGCGGTGGGCGCGCCAGCCTCTCGGCAGAGCGCCAGAAGAGCCAGAAGGTGAGCGCGGAGACGATCGCCAGCACGCCCCAGGAGGATCCCGGCGGCAGCTTTCCCACCACCGCGGAGTCATAGACGAATTCGAGCGACTTGTGGATCGTGACCAGCACGATCACCCCCACCAGCACGCCATAGCCCGCAGGCGTGCGCCCGTAGCCAAGCCCCAGCGGCACCGCGAGCAGCGGCAGGATCAGCGTCAGCACCGCCCGGGCGAGCTGGTTGTTGATGCCCGCTGCCGCCATCTCGCGCGGCACACCGCGATCCTCGCGCCCGGAGGCCACGGCAAGAAGCTCGGGCAGCGTCAGTTCCTCGTCGTCCTTGCCGCGCGGGCGCAGGCTCGTCTCGGCGGCGGCGAGTTTCCAGGCGAGGTTGGTGAAGGCCATGCGCTCCATCTGCATCTCGCCCTCGGGCAGGCGGACCCCGAGGCCGGGGCCGAAGTCGATTTCCACCGTCTGGCCGGACTCGCGCACCAGTCGGCCAGACTGCGAGATGAACATGCGGTCCTGCGCTTCGGGGCTGCGCTGCACGAGGAAGGTCTCCCCCAGTTCGCCGTTCTCGCGGTCGAGCCGCGAGGTCCAGGCGACCATGTCGCCGACGCGCACGAACTTCTGTTCCTGAAAGACCGAGTCGACGGTGCGTTCCTTGATGCCCAGCACGATGAGGCGGTATTCGTAGCGCGCCTTGGGCTGTATCCAGCCGGTCAGCACCACCGCGAAGGCCGCCATCGCGAAGCTCGCCATCAGGAAGGGCCGCACCAGCCGCCAGAGCGAAATCATGCGGGCGGCCACCCCCGTCTGGCCCTGCGCCGAGGAGATGAGATCGGTGATGCGCACCAGTTTCTCGAGCAGCAGGATCGCCAGCGTGAGAAGCCCGATACGCACCCAGAGCGTGAGGAATATCTCGAGAAGGTAGCGATCCAGCCTGGCCATGCCCTGCCCTGTGCGAACGGCGCCGCAGCGCCCGGCAGCGCGGGCTTGCGACGCAGCGGACCCTGCCCTAGGGTCGCGCGACCGGCGCATAAAAGCACAGCAAGACCCCGGGAACAATGATGCGCAATGACCCGCCCGGCGCCCGCAGTGGCGTGCCCCTGACATGACCGGGATCACCGTCGCCCCGGCCGAAGGACGCGCCGCGATGCGCGCCTTCGAGGCCCTGCCTTTCGAAGCCTACCGGGGCGATCCGGCCTGGCATCCGCCGTTGCGTATGGTGCAGGCTCAGCAACTCGACGCGCGCCGTAATCCGGCACTCGCCCATATTGCACCCGCCTGTTTCCTTGCCTGGCGGGGCGGGCGTCCCGTTGGGCGCATCGCCGCCTTCGCCAATCGCGCGCATCTCGCCCACCAGCAGGACGACACCGGGCACTTCGGCTTCCTCGACACTCTGCCGGGTGCGGAGGCGGCGATCGCGCCGCTGCTTTCCGCGGCGGAGGCGCATCTGCGCGCGCAGGGGCTCGCGGCCATCGCCGGGCCCTTCAACTTTTCGGTCAACGAGGAATGCGGCCTCCTGGTGGAAGGGTTCGAGACGCCCAACATGATCCTCATGCCGCATGGCCGCCCTGGCTATGCCGCGGCGCTGGAGGCGGCAGGCTTTGCGAAGGCGATGGACATGCACGCCTACATCCACCGCATGGGCGAGCGCTTCGAGACCCCGCCACTGGTTGCGCGCAGCCGGGCGCGGCTGGAGCGCAACCCGGCGCTCACGGTCCGCCAGGCGAACCTGCGCGACTTCGAGACCGAGGTGGCGCTGGTGATGGACATCTTCAACGATGCCTGGTCGCGCAACTGGGGCTTCGTGCCGCTGAGCCGTGCCGAGTTGCATCACATGGCGCGCGAGCTGCGCCCCATCCTGCGTCCCGGCTCGCTCTGGATCGGGATGGAGAATGGGCACCCGGTGACCTTCACGCTGATGATCCCCAACATGAACGAGGCCACGCGCGACCTCGACGGGCGGCTCCTGCCCTTCGGCTGGGCCAAGGTGCTCTGGCGGCTGAAGGGCCACCGCATCGGCACGGCGCGGCTGCCGCTGGCCGGCACGCGGCCCTCGCACCAGAAGTCGATGGCGGGCATGGCACTGGCCGCGACCTGTTTCGACAACTGCCTGAAGGACCAGCACGATCACGGGGTGCGCGCGGTCGAGTTCTCCTGGGTGCTGGAGACCAACCGCGACCTGATCACGTTGATTGATCTCTACGGGGCACCCGCCTACAAGACCTACCGCATCTACCGCAAGGCGCTCTGACGAGAGGAACGGGCCGTGACAGGGACCGCGGTCGAGACACCCGCCGCCGTGCTCGTGCTCGCCGGGCAGCGCGCGGGCGCGACGGACCCGCTGCTTGCCGCCACGGGTCACGCGGCGAAGGCGCTGGTGCCGGTTGCCGGACGCACGATGCTGAGCCGCGTCGTCGAGGCGCTGAGGATGTGGCGGTCACGCCGCTGGCGGGCGGCAGTGGCCCGGCGGCCAGCGTGGTCGCGGCCATCGAGGAGGGCGGGTTGCCCACGCCGCTCCTGGTGACGACCTGCGACCATCCGCTTCTGCGGCCCGAGATGGTGGCGTATTTCCTTGCAGAGGCCCGGGCAAGCGGTGCCGATATCGCCGTGGGTCTCGCCGAGCGTTCGGTGATCGAGGCCGCGTTTCCCGGCGCGCGGCGCACCTACCTGCGCCTCGGCGGCACCGGCTATTCGGGGTGCAACCTGTTCTACATCGCGCGGCCCGCCGGGCTGGCCGCAGTACGCTTCTGGCAAGACGCCGAGAGAGACCGCAAGCGGCCCTGGCGCATCGCCCGGCGCTTCGGGTTCGGGTCGCTTCTCTGGCTCCTGCTCGCCCGGCCCGGGCCGGAGGCCGCGTTCGCGCATCTGTCGCGGCGCCTCGGCGCGCGCGCGGCACCGGTGATCCTGCCCTTCGCCGAGGCGGCGATGGACGTGGACAAGCCCGCCGACCTCGCCGAGGCCGAGGCCCTGCTGGGCGCGCGGCAGGCGGCGCCGGACGGCGGCGCCTGAACTGGCGGAATTGTGAATCCGCGCACGGGACAGGTCCATGGTCTGCATCTCGTCTGTTGCTGCGATTTGAGCGCACTATGTGCGGCGCGGACCACCTCGGGGTTGCATCCTCGCGGCCATAGGTCACATCTTGTGACACCAATGTGTAGCGACCGGCTACTTGGTTGTGCGCCGGAAGTGTATATCAAGACCAACAAGATCAGGAGCCTGTTCAAGGCACCGGGACGGAGCGGATGACAACAGCGCGCGAGAAGACAATCGGACTGCGGCTTGTGGGCGGCACGGACGTGCGGCTGTTCGCACGGCCGCTGCTCGGCTGGCAGCGGCGCGCCTGGCATCGCGCGGGCACGAGCGGCGGCGCTGGCACGCGCCGTCGCCACACGACCGGGCGTGGCGCTGATGGCCGCGTCTGCGCCGGGCCGCACACCGGTGTTCGTAGCCGCCCATGTCCGCGCCGGGACCGACCCGGCGGAGGTGGCCGCGCTGGTCGCGGCGGGAGAGAGCGAAGCGGGCGCGCTGCGCGCCGCCATGCTGGAGCCGGGCTCGCCCGATGAACTCGCCGGGTCCTACAACCAGGAACTGCGCAAGCGCGAGGCGCCCTATGCGCTGTGCGTGCCGGAGCTCGGCGCAGCAGCGGTCGAGGAGCAGCTCTTTCACGGCAGTTACAAGGGCGTCACCGATCTGGTGACGAAATATCTCTGGCCGCGCCCTGCGCTGGCCGCCACGCGGCTCTGCGCGCGGCTGGGGCTGACGCCCAACAGCGTCACCACGCTGAGCCTGCTGCTGGTTGCGCTGGCCTTCTGGCTCTTCTGGCAGGGGCTCTGGCTGCCCGGGCTGGTGGCCGCCTGGGCGATGACCTTCCTCGACACGGTGGACGGCAAGCTGGCGCGGGTGACGCTGCAATCCTCGCCCTGGGGAAATCTGTACGATCACGGCATCGACCTGATCCACCCGCCTTTCTGGTATCTCGCCATCTGGCACGGGCTCGACGGGCAGTGGACGGGGCAGGGCGCGGGCGACATTGCGCTCGCGGTGATCCTAGCGGGCTACGTTCTGGGCCGGATGATCGAAGGCGTGTTCATCCAGCGCTTCGGCTTTCACATCCATGTCTGGCAGCGGGTGGACTCGATGGCGCGCGAGGTCACCGCGCGGCGCAACCCCAACCTGCTGATCTTCACGCTGGCCGCTCTCGTCGGGGCGCCCGAGGCCGGGTTCGTCGCCGTCGCACTCTGGACGGTGCTATGGGGCGCCTTCCATCTGGTCCGGCTGGTGCAGGCGCTGGGGGCGCCGCGCCGCCCGGCGTCCTGGCTGGAGGCGTGAGCCGTGGTGCGCCGCTGTGCCATCTTCGATCTCGACCGGACGCTGACCTGCCGCCCCACATGGCTGCGCTTCCTGCTCTTCGCCAACCGCGGGCGGCCGGGCTTTGCGCCGGATCTGGCGATGCTGGGCTGGATGGCGCTGCGCTGGCAGCTCGGCCGCGCCAGCCGCGACGACGTGAAGGAGGCCGGGCTGGCCTGCCTGCGCTGGGCCGACCGCAGCGAACTCTCCCGCCTCGGAGAGGCGTTCGCTCGGCGCGAATGCGCCTCGGGCCTGCGCCCCGGCGCCCTGCGCGGCCTCGAGCAGCACCGCGCCGAGGGCGACGCGTTGGTGCTGATGACCGCTGCGCCCGAGATCACTGCGCTTCCGCTGGCGCGGGCTCTGCGCTTCGATCATGTGATCTGCACGCCGGTCTGCTGGACGCAGGAGGGCCGCCTCACCGGACGCATCGCCCTGCCCAACTGCTACGGCGCGGTGAAGGCCGCGCGGCTCGACACGCTGGCCGAAGAGCTGGGCGGCATCGAGATCGCAGCCGCCTATTCCGACCACATATCCGACCTCGGCCTGTTGCGCCGCGCAGCGCGCGGGGTGGCGGTGAACCCGTCGCCGGCGCTGCGCCGTGCCGCGCTCACCGAAGGTCTCGAAATCGTCGACTGGGGTCGCCCGGCACCCGTTCCCGCCTCCCCCCGTATCCCGGAGACCGCATCGTGAAGGCTATCTTGCTATGCGCAGGGCGCGGCTCGCGCCTGATGCCGCACACCGAAGACCGCCCGAAATGCCTGCTGAGGCTCGGGCACACAACCGTGCTCGAACATCAGCTCGACGTGCTGGAGCGTGCGGGCCTGCGCGAGGCCACGGTCGTCACCGGCTGCATGGCCGGCAAGGTCGAGGCGGTGCTGTCCGCGCGACACGGAGCGCTGCAGACCGAGACGGTGTTCAACCCGTTCTATGCCGTGGCCGACAACCTTGCGAGTTGCTGGATGGCGCGTCATGCGATGGCCGGGGATTTCCTGCTCATCAACGGCGACACGCTTTTCTCGCCCGGGCTTGTCGAGGCGGTGCTCGCCAGCCCGCCGCAGCCTGTGCAGGTGACGATCGACCGCAAGCCCGTCTACGACGCCGACGACATGAAGGTGACGCTCGACGGCACGCGGCTGCGCGCCATAGGCAAGCTGCTGCCGCCCGAGGAAAGCCACGGCGAGTCGATCGGGATGCTGCGCTTCATGGGCGAAGGCGCGCGGCTCTTCGGCGCCAAACTGGGCGACATGATGCGCACCGGCGAGGGCGTGGGCGCCTGGTTCCTGCGTGCCGTAGATGCGCTGGCGCAGCGTGAGCCGGGCGTCGGCGTTCTGTCGATCGAGGGGCATGTCTGGGGCGAACTCGACACACCCGAGGATTACGGTTTCGCGCAGACGCTCTTCGCCAGCGGGGCGCTTGGCGGGGTCAAACCGCTTGAGGCGATGGCCGCGAGGGGCTAGAGCCTGCCCGAGGGGGCAGTGCGATGTCTTTCAACACCTTTGGCCGCATCTTTCGCGTAACCACCTGGGGCGAGAGCCACGGGCCCGCCCTGGGCGCGGTGGTGGACGGCTGCCCGCCGGGCATCGCGCTCTCGGAGGCGGACATCCAGCCTTGGCTTGACCGGCGCCGCCCGGGACAGAGCCGCTATACAACCCAGCGGCGCGAGGCCGATGCGGTGGAGATCCTCTCGGGTGTCTTCGAGGGGCAGACGACCGGCGCGCCGATCCAGCTCCTGATACAAAACACAGATCAGCGCTCGAAGGATTATTCCGACATCGCGGCGAAGTTCCGCCCCGGCCATGCCGACATCACCTACCACCTGAAATACGGGCTGCGCGACCCGCGCGGCGGCGGGCGCTCCTCGGCGCGCGAGACGGCGGCGCGGGTGGCGGCGGGCGGCGTGGCGCGGGCGGTGCTGGCGGTGTTGGCGCCGGGGCTCGCGATCAGCGGCTTCATGGTGCGGATGGGCACGCAGGCGATCGAGCGGGCCCGCTTCGACCCGGCCGAGATCGGGCGCAACCCGTTCTGGTGCCCGGATGCGCGGGCGGCAGAGAGCTGGGCCGCGTATCTCGACGGGCTGCGCAAGGCGGGTTCATCCGTCGGCGCGGTGATCGAAGTGGTGGCCTCGGGCGTGCCTGCTGGTCTGGGTGCCCCGGTCTACGGCAAGCTCGATGCCGACCTCGCGGCGGCCATGATGAGCATCAATGCAGTGAAGGGCGTCGAGATCGGCGCGGGCATGGCGGCGGCGGAACTGACCGGCGAGGAAAACGCCGACGAGATCACCATGGGGCCGGAGGGCCCGGTGTTCTCGTCGAACCACGCGGGCGGGATTCTCGGCGGCATCTCGACGGGGCAGGAGGTGGCGGTGCGCTTCTCCGTCAAGCCCACCTCCTCGATCCTCACGCCGCGGCGCACGATCACCGTGACGGGCGAAGAGACAGAGATCGTCACCAAGGGCCGTCACGACCCCTGCGTGGGCATCCGCGCCGTGCCGGTGGGCGAGGCGATGATGGCCTGCGTTCTGCTAGACCATCTGCTGCTGCATCGTGGCCAGGTGGGTGCGGGGCCCGGCGGACGGATCGGCTGAGTGCAAACCGGGCTTGCCAAGCGGGCCAGGACGGGCAAATTCTGCACCATCGCACACTGATCGAGGCCCCGATGCGCACTGCTCTGCTTTCCATTTTCAGCGCCCTTGCCCTTGCCGCCACCGCCCAGGCACAGCAGTTGCTGTCGGCCGATGAGGCGCGAGAGATATTTGTAGGCAAGCCGTGGCATTCGGATCATGGCGCCTTCATCTTCCGCGACGACGGCACCTACAGCTACCACGAGTTCGGCCAGCAGCAGGAACGCGGCACCTGGCCCTACCGGATCCTGCGCAACGGCACCTTCACCACCCGGACGACCGATTACACCTTCTACCGCACGCGGGACGGCTACGAATATCACCACAGCCGCTCGAACCGCCGCTATCCAGCCTATCCAGACAAGAGTTATCCGCGCTGAAGCTACGTCAGTCGCGGCGCGCGGCCTCGCGGTAGTGGCGCAGCACGAAGAGCCGGATCGCAGTGGCGAGCCCCGGTTCGGTTCCGCGCGCGGCATCGATCTCGGCGGCGAGCGCGTTGAGCGCCTGGCCGCGTTCGGCGGCGATTTCCCGGAAGGCGGCCCAGAATTCCGGTTCCAGTGACACCGAAGTGCGGTGCCCGCGCAGCGTGAGCGAGCGTTTTACCGGACGCCCGCTCATCTGCACCCTTCCCGCACCCGTCGAAGCCATGTGCCCGCCTCAGCCATCGTCGCGCAGGTGCGCGTCGAGGTCGCGCGCGGCCTTCTCCGTCCTTGCCCGGGCGAGATCGCGCTCGGCCTTCGTGCGGCCGGATTTCGCGGCCTTCTCGTCTCCCTGAGCGCGCCGTTCGGCACGGGCACGCTGCTTCTTGACGGTGCGCAGGTTGACGATCTCGACCATCTCAGTCCTTCGGTCCGATCATGTCCTCGGGGCGCACGACACGGTCGAAGGTCTCGCCGTCGACGAAGCCGAGGTTGATCGCCTCCTCGCGCAGCGTGGTGCCATTCCGGTGCGCGGTCTTCGCCACCTTGGTGGCGTTGTCGTAGCCGATGGTGGGTGCGAGCGCGGTGACCAGCATGAGGCTTTCCTTCATCAACCGCTCGATGCGGGGCCGGTTGGCCTCGATCCCAACCACCATGTTGTCGGTGAAGCTGCCTGCCGCGTCGCCCAGCAACTGCATGGATTGCAGGACATTGTAGGCCATCATCGGGTTGTAGACGTTGAGTTCGAAATGGCCCTGGCTGCCGGCGAAGCCCACCGCCGCGTCGTTGCCCATGACATGGGCGCAGACCTGGGTCAGCGCCTCGGCCTGGGTGGGGTTGACCTTGCCGGGCATGATCGACGAGCCCGGCTCGTTCTCCGGCAGGATCAGCTCGCCCAGCCCCGAGCGCGGGCCGGAGCCCAGCAGGCGGATGTCGTTGGCGATCTTGTAGAGGCTGGCGGCCACGGTCTTCAGCGCGCCGGAGAACATCACCATCGCGTCATGCGCGGCCAGCGCCTCGAACTTGTTGGGCGCGGTGACGAAGGGCAGGCCGGTGATCCCGGCGATCTTTGCGGCGACGCGCGTGTCCCAGCCCTTGCGGGTGTTGAGCCCGGTGCCCACTGCCGTACCGCCCTGGGCGAGTTCGTGGATCTGCGGCAGGCACATCTCGACCCGCCGGATGCCCATCGCCACCTGGTGCGCGTAGCCGGAAAATTCCTGCCCCAGCGTCAGCGGCGTCGCGTCCTGGGTATGGGTGCGGCCGATCTTGATGATGTCGGCGAAGGCCCCTGACTTGGCCACCAGCGCCGCGTGC
>PHEG01000596.1 GCA_002842835.1 Alphaproteobacteria bacterium HGW-Alphaproteobacteria-2
GCCTTCGGTCAGGATGGACACCGCGTCGTGGCTGTGCAGGCTCTCCTGATGGCTCGCCACCACACGGAAGTCTCCGATGCGCGCATCGGCCTTCAGTCGTGCGCAGAAGAGTCGGGCGGCATCCTCGACGAAGATCGGGTTGGCGGCATTGAGTTCGGCGAAGGCCTGTTCGTCCTCGCGCTTCACCATCACCTGCGTCTCGGTCGGCACGGCGGCGCGGCAGTGCTCGATCAGATCCTCGAACCAGAGCGTCTCTCCCTCCAGCACCTCGACCGAGAGCCGCGCCACCGAACGCTGCGCATGCGGTGTGGCCAGTTGCCCGCGCGTTGCGCGCGCATGCTCGGACAGTTCCAGCGAGCAGGGGCAGGTGGAGGAATAGACATAGTCGAGATGCAGGAAGCGCTTGCGGGTGCCCTGATGCTCCACCAGTTCCAGCGCGATGTCGTAATACTGGTAGCCTTGGAGCCCCGAGCGCAGCGAGGGGCGCAGCACGGGGAAGGACATGCGCATCTGGATGCGCGCATCATGGCTTTCTAGATCGGCCTTGTAGTCGTCGAGCACCGCCTCGATCACTTCGAAGCTGAAGGTGCGTCCCGCATGGGCATAGAAGCTGCGCATGATGCGCGACATGTTGATGCCCTTCTTGCCCGCCTCCAAGCTTACCGTGCCGGTCACCGATGTCTCCAGCGTCAGATCGCCGTTGTCGCGGGAGTGAAAGCGGATCGGCAGGCGGAAATTCGAGATGCCGACATGCTGGAGCAGCTGCTTCTCGCCGCGGATCAGGCTGGCCGGGCCGTTCTGCAGGTCGGGCAGCCCGGCGCGATAGGCCGCATCGGGGCGGAAGTCCGCCGGGTAGCGCCGCGAGAGCGGCCGCTCCGTGGCAAGCAGGCTGGCCACACCCTGGCCGAGTTCGGCAGCCGCCTCGGGCCCCGCCGCCTCGGCCCAGAGCTTCAGGCGGGCAAGTGCTGTCTCGGCCTCCGCGCGCGTGGGCAGCGGCTGGGCTTCGCCCGGCTTGG
>PHEG01000597.1 GCA_002842835.1 Alphaproteobacteria bacterium HGW-Alphaproteobacteria-2
ACAAGCGCGAGACCGAGAAGGCGCGCGACTGGCAGCGCCAGAAGGCGCGGCTCCTGCGACAGAGCGGCTGAGCGCCGGTTTTTCGGCCGGACGCCTACCAGACTTCACCTTTGCTTAGTGCGCCCGCGTCAGCCTTGTGCAATCATCTGCACGGGGTGAAGTGTGTGCCGCCGATGAAGGCTGCCGAACTGGATGAGATGATCGAGCTGGCGCTCGAGGCTCTGCTGTCGGGCGACGATGCGCGGCGGCGCGGTCTCGTGCGCGCGATGGTCACGCGCTGGCCGGATGTGTCGGCGTTGCAGATCGTCTTTGCGCTGACCTCGGCGGGCGCTGCGGTGGAAGACACCTTCGGCAGTGGCACGGAGGGTGCGCAGGCGCTTGCATACAAGCTGGCCGCGGTTTTGTCGGCGGATGTCTTTGCGCTTCAGGAAATGGGGCGCTGCCCGGTGAAGGCGCGCGACCTGCTTCATTTCTGGCGCCGAGTGGACCCCTATTTTCTCTCGCTCTGAGCGGTCAGACGATGCGCACCACGTCGCGGTCGATGGCCAGCATGTAGCCCTTGCGGCTGATGTTGCGGACCAGCAACTCGCTGACCATCTGATTGCCCAACTGATCGCGCAGCCGCTTGATGCGCGTGGCCCCCGCCGCCTCGTCGCAGTCGGCCTTGTTCCGGCCGGTGATCATTGCCTCGATCTCGGCGCCCGAGAGGATCTCGCCGTCCATGCGCGCCTCGATCAGCACTGCGAGCGTCTCGCAACTCGCGCCGGTCAAGCTGAATTCCATGTTGTTGAGATAGACCTTGTTCTCGCCGCGGTTCACGATCAGCGAGTTGATCTGTATGCCCGCGCGCTCGATCTCGGACATGCGGCGGTTGAGCGCGATGATGGTTACGAGAAAGACGAGGGAGGCCACCAGAAGCGCCGTGGCGAAGACCAGCAGCACGAAGATAACCATCCGATAGCTGGTCAGAACCTCGGAGAAGGAGGTGCCCGCGAGCGCGAGGATCTCGAGCAGC
>PHEG01000598.1 GCA_002842835.1 Alphaproteobacteria bacterium HGW-Alphaproteobacteria-2
ACCTACCGCGACCACGGCCACATGCTGGCTTGCGGCATGGACCCGAAGGGCGTGATGGCCGAACTCACGGGCCGCGAAGGCGGCTACAGCCGCGGCAAGGGCGGCTCGATGCACATGTTCTCGACCGAGAAGCATTTCTACGGCGGGCACGGCATCGTGGGGGCGAACGTGCCCCTGGGCGCGGGGCTCGCCTTCGCCGACAAGTATCTCGACAACGGGCGCGTGACGTTTACCTATTTCGGCGACGGCGCGGCGAACCAGGGCCAGGTCTACGAGACCTTCAACATGGCCGCGATCTGGAAGCTGCCGGTGATCTTCGTGATCGAGAACAACCAGTATGCCATGGGTACGGCGCAGCGCCGCTCCACCTCGACGCCCGACATCTACACCCGCGGCGCGCCCTTCGGCATCCCCGGCGAGGCGGTGGACGGCATGGATGTGGTCGCGGTGCGCGACGCGGGTGCCAAGGCTGTGGCGCACTGCCGCGCCGGCGAGGGCCCCTACATCCTCGAGATGAAGACCTACCGCTACCGCGGCCATTCCATGTCGGACCCGGCGAAATACCGCACCCGCGAGGAGGTGCAGAAGATCCGCGAGGAGAAGGACCCGATCGAGCATGTGCGCGAACTGCTGGTGCAGGGCAAGCACGCGAGCGAGGACGACCTCAAGGAGATCGACAAGGCGATCAAGGCGACAGTGAATGCCGCCGCCGATTTCGCCCGCGAAAGCCCCGAGCCCGCCGAGGCGGAGCTCTGGACCGACATCTACGCCGACGCCTGAGGGGGGAGAGACATGGCAACCGAGATCCTGATGCCCGCGCTGTCGCCCACCATGGAGGAGGGCACGCTGGCGAAATGGCTGGTCAAGGAGGGCGACACCGTCTCCTCCGGCGACATCCTGGCCGAGATCGAGACCGACAAGGCGACGATGGAATTCGAGGCGGTGGACGAAGGCACCATCGGCAAGATCCTCGTGCCCGCGGGCAGCGAGGGGGTAAAGGTGAACACCCCCAT
>PHEG01000599.1 GCA_002842835.1 Alphaproteobacteria bacterium HGW-Alphaproteobacteria-2
GGGCTGGTTCCTGCTCGTCGTGGCCACGCTCACGCTCGTCCTGCTGCACCGCGACCGGCTGCTGGCGCTGGTGCTGGTGGGCATCGTGGGGCTCATCGTGTCGATCGGCTTCATCTACATCTCGGCGCCCGACCTCGCCATGACGCAGCTCACGGTGGAGGTTGTAACGGTGATCCTGCTGCTGCTCGCGCTCAACTTCCTGCCCAAGCGCACCCCGCGCGAGAGCGGCGCGGCGCGCCGGGTGCGCGACGGGCTGATCGCGGGAGCCGCGGGGCTGGGGGCAGGCGGGCTGCTCTACGCCATCCTGATGACCGATTTCGCCTTCCCCTCGATCTCGGCCTATCACCTGGCGAATTCCTACTCCGGCGGCGGCGGAACCAATGTGGTGAACGTGATCCTGGTGGACTTCCGCGGCTACGATACCTTCGGCGAGATCATCGTGCTGGGCATCGCCGCTCTGGTGATATTCGCACTGACCGAGGCGCTGCTGGCGGGGGCGCCGGGGCAGCGGCTGCGCGGCTGGCAGCCCGACCAGATGCGCTCGGGCGACCGGCATCCGCTGATGATGGTCGTTGCCACCCGGGTGATGATGCCCATCGCGCTGATGGTCGGCGTCTATATCTTCCTGCGCGGGCACAACGAGCCGGGCGGCGGTTTCATCGCCGGGCTGGTCGTGGCCATCGCGCTGGTGATGCAATACATGGCCTCGGGCTTTGCCTGGGCCGAGGCGCGCCAGCCCTTCGCCTACAAGGGCTTCATCGGCATGGGCGTGCTGATCGCGGCGCTCACCGGCGTCGGGGCGTGGTTCGCCGCGCGGCCCTTCCTGACCTCGGATTTCGGCTATTTCCGCATCCCGCCCTTCGAGAAGTTCGAGTTGGCGACCGCCATGGCCTTCGACCTCGGCGTGTTCCTGACCGTGGTGGGCGCGGTGATGCTGGCGCTCGAGAGCCTGTCGCGCATCGCCCGGCGCGCAGGCGAGACGGTGAACGTCGAGCCGATGGACATCGCGCTCCTGCGCCTGCGGGCCTTTCCGGTGATCGTGGGGCTGGCCATGCTCAGCTATGCCGTCAACGTGTTTCTCGCCCTCACCGGGCGGATCGCGATCGACGCGCCGCCGATCCTGCGCGACGGGGTCGAGCGCTATGCCGACCCGCTGCCGCAGGCGCTGGTGCTGACCGCGATCGTCATCTCCTTCGGCATGACGGCGGTGGTGGTGATGCTGGCGCTGGGCGCGCATCTCTCCTCGGGCGACGACCGGGTGAGTCTGAACGACACGGACAGCGAAGATGGTGCGGAGGAGCGGCGGTGAACCACCTCATCATCGTCCCGGTCATCGCGCCCGCGCTGCTCGCCGCGCTGATCACGCTGGGGATGCGCGGGGATCTGGCACTTCAGCGGGTCGTCTCGGCCGCTGGCACTCTGGCGCTTGCCGTGGCGGCGCTGCTGCTCGTCACGCTGGCGGCGGACGGCGATGTCCGGGTCTACGAGCTGGGCAACTGGCCCGCGCCCTTCGGCATCGTGCTGGTGCTCGACAAGCTGGCGGCGCTGATGCTGGCGCTGACCGCGGTGCTGGCGCTCCTTGTGGTGTTCTACGCCATCGGCAGCGGCTGGGACGGGCGCGGGCGCAACTTCCACGCGCTCTTCCAGTTCCAGCTCATGGGGATCTGCGGCGCCTTCCTCACCGGCGACGCCTTCAACCTCTTCGTCTTCTTCGAGATCCTGCTCATCGCCTCCTACGGGCTGATGATCCACGGCGGCGGCACGGCGCGGGTGAAGGCGGGGCTGCAATACGTGATC
>PHEG01000600.1 GCA_002842835.1 Alphaproteobacteria bacterium HGW-Alphaproteobacteria-2
ATTCGGCGCGAAGCGCGTGATCGACACGCCGATCACCGAGCACGGCTTCGCGGGCATCGGCGTCGGCGCCGCCTGGGGCGGCCTGCGCCCGATCGTGGAGTTCATGACCTGGAACTTCGCCATGCAGGCCATCGACCAGATTGTGAACTCGGCGGCCAAGACGCTCTACATGTCCGGCGGTCAGATGGGAACGCCCATCGTCTTCCGCGGCCCCAACGGGGCGGCGGCCCGCGTGGCCGCCCAGCACAGCCAGGATTTCGCCGCCTGGTATGCACAGGTGCCGGGGCTGCGCGTGGTGCAGCCCTATTCGGCGGCCGACGCCAAGGGCCTGCTGAAAACCGCCATCCGCGACCCCAATCCGGTGGTGTTCCTGGAAAATGAAATCCTCTACGGGCGCAGCTTCGAGGTGCCGGTGATGGAGGATTTCACGGTGCCCTTCGGCAAGGCCCGCATCTGGCGCAAGGGCTCGGACGTGACCATCGTCAGCTTCGGCATCGGCATGACCTATGCCCTGCAAGCTGCTGACGAGCTGGCAAAAGAGGGCATCGAGGCCGAGGTGATCGACCTGCGCACCCTGCGCCCCATGGACACTGCCACGATCATCCGCTCGGTGCAGAAGACCAACCGCTGCGTGACCGTGGAGGAGGGCTGGCCCGTGGCCTCGATCGGCAGCCACATCTCTGCGGTGCTGATGCAGCAGGCGTTCGATTTCCTCGACGCGCCGGTGATCAACTGCACCGGCAAGGACGTGCCGATGCCCTATGCCGCGAACCTCGAAAAGCTGGCGCTGACCTCGGTGAAAGAGGTTCTCGACGCCGTGCACGCCGTCACCTACCGCTGAGGGAGGCCACAATGCCCACGGAAATCCTGATGCCCGCCCTCTCGCCCACGATGGAAGAGGGCACGCTGGCAAAATGGCTGGTGAAGGAAGGCGACACGGTGGCGGCGGGCGACCTGCTGGCCGAGATCGAGACCGACAAGGCGACGATGGAATTCGAGGCGGTGGACGAGGATATCAGCGCCGGGACGAAGGCGCCCAAGGCTCCGAAGGCCGAACCGGAAGCCGACGCACGGGAAAAAGACCTCAGCGCCCCCGCCCCAGCGGCGAAGGCCCCCGCCGCGCCTGCAGATGCCGGAGGCGAGCGCATCTTTGCCTCGCCGCTCGCCCGGCGCATCGCCGCCGAGAAGGGGCTCGATCTCGCGCGGATCGAGGGCTCCGGCCCGCGCGGGCGCATCGTGAAGGCCGATGTCGAGGGGGCCGACGCGCCCGCGAAAACCGCCGCGGCACCGCGCGCCGAGGCCCCTGCCCCGGCCGCCTCCACGCCGACCGGCCCCTCTGCCGATCAGGTGGCGAAACTCTACGAGGGCCGTGATTACGAGGAGATCAAGCTCGACGGCATGCGCAAGACCATTGCCGCGCGGCTGTCGGAGGCCAAGCAGACGATCCCGCATTTC
>PHEG01000075.1 GCA_002842835.1 Alphaproteobacteria bacterium HGW-Alphaproteobacteria-2
CGGCATGAGCAAGAGTTCCCCCTTCGATTTCGACATCCGCGCCAGCGCCGACAAGAAGAAACGCTCGCGCGGTCGGCGAGGGATGTCGGGCGCCTTCGAGACCTCGCAGCAGCGGTGTGAACATGCGGGCTGCGGCCGCCCGGGCCAGTACCGTGCGCCCAAGTCACCCGATCAACTCGACGATTACTTCTGGTTCTGCCTAGAACATGTCCGCGAATACAATCTGAAGTGGAATTTCTTCTCGGCCGCCAGCGAGGCGGAATTCGAGGCGCAGCTTCAGCGCGACCGGGTCTGGGAGCGCGAGACCAGACCCTTCCGCCCCGGTGCGAAAAACGACTGGGCACATCTCGGCATCGACGACCCGATGGAACTTCTGGGCGCCAAGGCCACGCGCAACCCCGGGCCCGCGGTGCGTGGCGGCGCCACGCGCCGTCTGCCTCCGGCTGAACGCCGGGCAATCGAGATACTCGATGCCAGAGATACCTGGACAAAGACAGATATACGCAAGCAATACAAGTCTCTGATCAAGGATCTTCACCCGGACATGAATGGCGGCGACCGCTCCGACGAAGAGCGCTTGCAGGAGGTCGTCTGGGCCTGGGAGCAGATCCGCACGAGCCGCAGTTTCCCCGACTGATTGCACCGCAAAGACGATTCTGGCATTCTGGGCCGCCTCGATACCCGGTTCCAAAGCCATGCGCTTCCTCATGTTCATCGCCCTGCCCGTGATGCTGGCCACGCCCGCCCTTGCCGGTCCGCTGGAACGGGCCTGCCTCGCTGCCGCGCGCGATGCGCAAGCAGAAACCTGCCGTTGCATCCAGACTGCAGCAGACCGCGTTCTTGCACTGGACGAACAAAATTTAGTGGCAAAATTCTTCCAGGACCCGCATCTCTCGCAGGAATTGCGCACCTCCCGAAATGCCCGCGATGCCGATCTCTGGGCCCGCTACAAGGACTTCGGCGCGCAGGCGGAGCAGCTTTGCGCCCGCGGCTGATGGGTCTCAGCCCGGCGCGTTGACCGCCCGCCAGAGCGCGACGGCCTGCGCCGTCTCGGCCACGTCATGCACACGCAGCACCTGCGCGCCCTGCCGCAGAGCCTCGAGCCCCAGGGCGATCGAGCCGGGAGCGCGGCGCGTGGCCTCGGGCTCGCCCGAAATCGTGCCGATGAAGCTCTTGCGCGACACGCCGAGCAGCAGTGCGCAGCCGAGGTCGTGAAAGAGCGACAGGCCACGCAGGAGCGCGAGATTGTGCGCCGCCGTCTTGCCGAAGCCGATGCCCGGATCGACGAGGATGCGCGCGCGGGCAATCCCCTCGGCCTCGGCGAGGGCGATCCTGGCGGCGAGAGTCTCGAAGACCTCCGCCAGAACATTCGCATAATGCGGATCGCGCTGCATCGTCTCGGGCGTACCGCGGGCGTGCATCAGGCAGAGGGCCACACCACGTGCCGCCACCAGCCCCGCCATGGCCGGATCGTGGCCGAGAGCGGAGACGTCGTTGACCATGTCCGCCCCGGCATCTAGCGCCGCCGCCGCCACCGCGGCCTTGCGCGTGTCGATCGAGACGGGCGCCACCACGCCGCGCGCGCGCAGCGCGCGGATCACCGGCACGACGCGGGCGATCTCCTCCTCCGGTGGCACCTCGGCGGCGCCCGGGCGGGTCGATTCGCCCCCTACGTCGAGCAGGTCGGCGCCCGCCGCCACCATCGCCGCCCCCGCCGCCGCAGCCTCGGCACCGGCATGGCGGCCGCCGTCGGAGAAGCTGTCGGGTGTGACGTTCAGGATTCCCATGATCCGCGGCCTCTCGAGCGAGAGCCCGACGAGCGACGCGCGCGGCGCGGTGAGCCGAGCGCGCGCGGCGAGCGGCAGATCGGATGCCGCTGCGACGCGCTCGGGTCCGTCGCCGCTGATCTCGACCCGGTCGAACCATGCCCAGCCGCCTGCCAGCGCCAGCGCCCCGGTAGGTCGGTCCGGCCCTACAGAGGCAATGGCGCGGTAGCGCGGCACGGTTCTCAAAGCGCGGCGGGCGCGTCGGCTGCGCACCGCTCCGCCCGGATGCTGCCAGCATCGAGCAGCGGCTCGCCTCCGATAGCGACGAGCCGCGCGGCATCGAAGCCATGCGCGAACCAGACGGCAAGCGCGCCGGGCGCCACCGAAGCCGGGCCCTCGCGGGCATCGAGCACCAGTTTCGAGGGGGCCCAGACACTCATGCGGCCCTGCACCATGGCCCATTCGAGCTCTGTCCGGCTGGCCACCACCACGCAGCGCGCATCGCGCCCGGCCAGCACCCATGCCTGCTGCTCGATTGCCAGAAGGTCGATGCGCCGCTGAGCTGCCGGATGCGCGGCGCGCGGGCGCGGCGCGTCTGCGGGGGGAGCAACGGTAAGGATCACCGGCAGCGGCTGCGCCGCGAGCGCGTCGAGCCAGGCGCTTAGATGCGCCCCCGCCACCGTCTCGGGCGCCAGATGGGCGACCAGCGGATGAAGCCGCGCCTCGGCCTCGGCACGGCTGCCGGGCACGGCGCGCAGGCCCGCGCGCTGTGCCTGCGGCTGGCGGCGCACGATCTCCACCCCAAGGGCGCCCGGCGCACGGTCGAGCTTCTCGATGCGCACGAAGACGCGCTCCACCCGCGAATCGACGAGGATGCGCGCGGCGACACGCTCGGCCAGGGTTTCCAGCAGGTTAAGCCGCTCGGCGGCCAGTTCGGCGCCAATTGCCTCGGCGATGGCGTCGTAGCTCACCACCCTGTCCACGTCGTCGTCGAGCGGGGCGAGCGATGGGCGCACCTCGGCCACCACGTTGAAGCGCACGCGCTGGCGCGCGCCGCGTTCGGCCTGGAAGGCGCCGATCTCGGCCTCGGCGACGTAATCGGCCAGAGAGATACGATCGAGCGGGTCGGGCCCCGCGGTGGCGCGCGCGCGCGCTTCTGGATGGGCAAAGGCCAGGGAGATCTCGTTTGTCATCGTGCGCCCCTCCTGCCGGGTGCCTCGGCCCGCCAGACCTAGCAGCCGCGGACAGCGCCGGGAAGCCTGCAAGCGGCACGACATGGGCTCCGGGCGACGCGGGTCAGTCCTGCGAGAACTGCCGGGGATCGCGGTAGAATATGTGGCTGCCGATGCGCGCCGTCTCCTCGAAGCGGCGCGCCCAGGCGGGCCGCACGGCGGGCGTATGGAAATAGGTTGCCCCTTCGGTCAGGCCGCGCGGCGCGCCCTCCAGCATCAGCCGCGCCACCTTGCCCACCTGCGCATAGGCCGCGCGCTCGCGGATCGCGTCGGGCTGGCCGTCGCAGGCATAGGTGAACTGGCAGCCGCGCCCGCTGCCTGCACCCTGGCGCACGACGCCGCAGACCGAGGCAGGGAACTGCGCCGCGTCCACGCGGTTGAGGATCACCTCGGCGACTGCCGCCTGACCCGCCAGCGGCTCGCCACGAGCCTCGAAATAGAGCGCCTCGGCGAGGCATTGCCAGTCGGCCCCTTCGCCGCCCGGTGGCGTGGCGGCCAGCGCCTCGGGAGTGACCGAAAGCGCCTCCGACGCGTCTTCCGGGGCTTGCGCCCCGAGTCCGCGCCGGAAGATTTCCAGAAGTCCGCCGCCCGCCGGTTCTTCGGCCCGCGCCTCCGGCGAAAGCGCCTGACGCCCCTCGTTTGCCCAGAGAGGTGTCGCCACGACTGCGGAAAAGACCACAGCAATGGCAAGCAAGTTATTATATTTCATGCATTTCCCGGGAATTTCCGGCCTGCTCTCGTTGATGTTGGGACGCAGTTGGCCTACCCAGCCGCCAGCCGCAACCCGGCGCGATGCTGCACGGCAGAAATCCGCCCAGACAGCCCTGCCCTGACTCAGGCAGCACCCTCGGCGCTCTCGCCGTTCTGGCGCCGGTCGGCCACGGCGATCTGCGCGGCCGCCAGCCGCGCAGCGGGTACCCGGAAGGGCGAGCAGGAGACATAATCAATTCCCGCCGCGCGGCAGAAGGCGATGGTTTCGGGTGCGCCGCCCTGCTCGCCGCAGATCGAGAGCGTGAGATCGGGCCGCGTGGCCCGCCCGCGCCCGGCTGCAATGAGCAGAAGCTCGCCCACTCCGTCGAGGTCGAGCGTGTGGAACGGGTCTTCGGCGAATACGCCCTCGGCCACATAGGCCGACATGAAGCGCCCCGCATCGTCGCGCGAGAGGCCATAGGTCATCTGCGTGAGGTCGTTGGTTCCGAAGCTCAGGAAATCAGAAACCGCCGCGATCTCGCCCGCGCGCAGCGCCGCGCGCGGGGTCTCGACCATCACGCCGAGCTTGTAGGCGAAGCGCGCGCCCGTCTGGTTGCGCACCGCCGCCGCCACCGCGTCGATGCGGGTGCGGATGAGCTCGACCTCGCGCCTTGCCGAGACGAGCGGGATCATGATCTCGGGCACCACAGGGGCGCCGCGACGGCCCACCTCGATCGTCGCCTCGAAGATCGCGCGGGCCTGCATTTCGTAGATCTCGGGCATCGTGACACCCAGCCGCACGCCGCGCAGGCCCAGCATCGGGTTGACTTCCTGAAGCGCCTCCACCCGCGCCGTCACCTGGCTGAGCGGCAGGTCGAGCGCCTCAGCCAGATCGCGTGTCGCCTCGCGGTCCTGCGGCAGGAACTCGTGCAGCGGCGGATCGAAGAGCCGGATGCATACCGGCTGGCCGCGCATGATCTCGAAGAGGTCGATGAAATCCGAGCGCTGCATCGGCAACAGCCGGTCCAGCGCCGCGCGCCTGTCGCTCTCGCTGTCGGCGAAGATCATCTCGCGCATCACCACGAGGCGGTCTTCCTCGAAGAACATGTGTTCGGTGCGGGCGAGCCCGATGCCCTCGGCGCGGAAGTTGCGCGCCACGCGCGCCTCGGCGGGGGTGTCGGCGTTGGCACGCACGCCGATGTCGCGCAGGTCGTCGGCCCACTCCATCAGCCGCAGGAAGGCGCTATCGAGTGCCGCCGCCACGGTGGGCACCGCGCCCGCCATCACCGCGCCCGAAGTGCCGTCGAGCGTGATCGTGTCGCCCTCGCGGAAGATGCGTCCGCCCGGCGCGCGCAGCGTCTTCTGTCGCGGGTCGATGCGCAGATCGTTCACCCCCACGACGCAGGGCACGCCCATGCCGCGGGCGATCACCGCGGCGTGGCTCGTTACCCCGCCGCGCTCGGTCAGCACGCCCATCGCGGCCTGCATGCCGCGCACGTCCTCGGGGCTCGTCTCGGGGCGCACCAGGATGCAGCCCTCGCCCTTCGCCTTGGCGGCCTGCGCCGCGGTCGAGGAAAACACGATCCGCCCCGTCGCCGCGCCCGGACTGGCCGCGATGCCGTGCGCGATCACCTCGCGCGGGGCTTCCGGGTCGATCTGCGGATGAAGAAGCTCGCTCAGCGCACGCGGCGCGATCCGCATCACGGCCTCGTCGCGCGGGATGATGCCGTCCTCGGCCAGATCGACGGCGATGCGCACCGCCGCCCGGCTGGAGCGCCAGCGAGGGGCCGCGCGCGTCGCGGGTGAGATAGAGCACGTCGCCCTTGCCGTCGAGAGCCTCGCGCCCCTGCGCCTGGCTCTGGTAGCGCCCGGTGATGCGCGGCTCGCCGGTGGCCGAGGAGACGCGTTGCATCACCCCCGCGCCGCTCTCGCCGGGGCCGAGGCCGAAGACCATCTCCTGCACGATCAGCCCAAGCGGCGCCGCCTCGGGTGCGCCGCGCGCCTGGCGCAGGAGCCGCGCCGTTGTGCCTTCCCACGCCCGCGCCATCGAGCGCAGCACCTGCGAAAGCTGCTCGTCGCGGTCCTGCGGAAAGGGGCTCTCGGTCTCCTCCTCGTAGATCGCGAGCTTGCGCGCCAGCACCTCGGCGGGGGAACGGCCGGGCGCGCGCGCCGATTCCATCACTTCCGGGTCGAGGCGGTCCACATGCACCGCATAGGCGCGCACGAAGCGCGCGTAGAGGTCCGCCGCTGCCTCCGCGCCGATCGTCTCTGCCAGCGCGGCACAGCGCGCGGTGTTGAGCCCGATATTGAGAATGGTGCCGGGCCCGCCCCAGTCGGGGTTCTCTGGGCTGGAGCGCACCGAGACGATGGCCCCCTCGGGCAGCCGCGCGAGGATCGCCGCGGCATCCGGCATCCGCCCCTGGGCGATGGCGCGCACCGTCTCGGCCGAAAGCGCCACGGCCTCCGGCACCGGCAGGCCCAGCCGCATCAGCCGCACAAGACAGCGCGCCCGGTTGCCATAAACCGGGATCGGAACATGCGCTTTCGCCGTAAGCCGCTGGAAGGGCGGGCAGTTTTCCAATCGCGCCTCGCGTGTTTGCACTTGCAGCATAACACTCGCGTGACGCTTGTCCAGCGTCACGGCGCAGAGGTAGTGGCGCCGATCAGCCCTCGATGCGCGTGAGGTCGGCGACGGCGAGGCAGACGGCGCGGATGCGGTGCAAGAGGTTCAGCCGGTTGCGGCGGATGATCT
>PHEG01000076.1 GCA_002842835.1 Alphaproteobacteria bacterium HGW-Alphaproteobacteria-2
ACCTACAAGATGACCAGCCAGTGCGCCTCGGGCTCGGGCCAGTTCCTGGAAAACATCGCGCGCTACCTCGGTATTGCCCAGGAGGAGATCGGCAGGCTTTCCGCCCAGGCCGACGACCCCGAGGTGGTTTCCTCGATCTGCGCCGTCCTCGCCGAGACCGATGTGATCAACATGGTCTCGCGCGGGATTACCGCGCCCAACATCGTCAAGGGCATCCACATCTCGATGGCCAGCCGCCTCACCCGGCTCCTGAAGGCGATCGGGGCGAAATCGGGCAAGGTGATGGTGACCGGCGGGCTCGCGCTCGACGACGGCATGGTCCAGGCCATCGCAGAGGACATCGAGAAGATGAAGGGCCTGGATGTCACCGTCACCAGCCACCCCGACAGCATCTACGCCGGCGCCATCGGCGCCGCGCTCTGGGGCGCCTTCCGCCACCGGCGGCTTGTGCAGGGTGCCGACGCCGCAGCCGCCTGACAGCCACGAAAGGAGCCTCCGCCATGGCGCTGATGATCACCAACACCTGCACGGCCTGCGATGCCTGCGAACCCGTCTGCCCGAACGAGGCGATCAAGCCGGGCGACATCTACGTCATCGACCCGATGAAGTGCACCGAATGCGTCGGCGCCGAGGACGAGCCGCAATGCAAGCTCGTCTGCCCGGAAGAGTGCATCGTGCCCAACCCCGACTGGGAGGAAAGCCCCGACGAGTTGCAGGCAAAATACGACGCGCTGAACGGCTGACCGCCCGCCGCCCCGGCGGCACAGACCCGAAAGGACACGCCATGGACGACGATTTCCGCTATGCCATCTGCCGCGCCTTCCACGACGAGCACATGGCCTCCTCGCACCTGCTCGACGCGCTCGAGGAGTTGCTGGCGAAAGGCGGGCGCGGCCTGCCCGATCTAGAGACCGCCGCAGCGCGCCATGTGCTCTCGGGCCTCGCCACCGCAATCCCGACCGAGGTGCACCGCCACTTCGCCTTCGAGGAGGTGATCTTCGTGCGGCTTGCCGAATTGGGCGAGGAGGAGATCGGCCGGGTCCTGACCGCCGAGCACCGCGTGATCCTGCCGGTGGCCGACCGGGTGGCCAAGGCAAGCGCCACGGCGCTCACCCATGGCATGAGCGAGTCGCAGTGGGAGGTGTTCCGCAGCGACGCCGCAGAACTGATCGAACGGCTACAGGCGCATATCCTGAAGGAGGAGAAGGCGCTCTTGCCGGTCATGGAAGAGGTGCTGACCCCGGAGGAGGATCTCGCCTTCGCCGAGGATTACGCCGCCATGGCCACGGCCTGAGGGAGAGGGGCAGATGATCCGTGCAGACTGGCAGACTGGTCCCTTGCAGGCCGAGGAGCTGGCCGCCGTCGTGGCCATCGACGCGGCCATGACCGGGCACGACCGCGGCGCCTTCTACGCCCGGCGGCTGGCCCGCACGCTCGCGGCACCCGCGCGCTTCGTGCATGTCGGGTTGCGCCGAGATGGCACCATCGTCGGCTTTGTGCTCGCCCGGCTCACTGACGGCGAGTTCGGCGAACCCGACCGGGGCGCCGCGCTCGATGCGCTCGCCATCCACCCCGACCACCAGGGCGGCGGTGGCGGGCAAGCACTGATCGCCGCACTTCTCGCGGTGCTCGAGCGCAAGGGCGTGGCACGCATCGTCACCGAGGTGGACTGGGAGGCACGCGCACTCTGCGGTTTCCTCTCCGCGTCGGGCTTCGCCCCTGCCGAACAGCTTGTCGTCGAGCGCCCGCTTGCGCCCGGCGCCGCGTTCTGACCCAGCCGTCGCCCGAGGGAGCCCAGGCCATGACCGGACACAGTGACAGCTTCATCCCCCGTGCCGCCGGTGCGCCGTCGGAACTCGATTTCAGCAATGCGTCGCAGGACGATTTCGAATCCCTTGCCCGCGACCGTGTGCCGGTGCGCTCGATGCGCGCGGACGATCTCGACGCGATCGCGGCCATCGACCGCCGCCTCACCGGGCGCGACCGGCGCGACTACCTGGCCGCCAAGCTCGACGAGGCGCTCCACCATTCGGATGTGCGCGTCTCGCTTGTGGCCGAACTCGACGGGCTCATCGTGGGCTTCGTCATGGCTCGCGTCGATCTCGGCGCCTATGGCGAGGTGGCGCCCGCAGGCGTGATCGACACGGTCGGCGTCGATCCGGGTTTCGCGGGCAAGGGCGTGGGGCGGGCGCTGCTCTCGCAACTTGCCGCCAATCTGGGCGGGCTGCGCGTCGAGCGGCTGCGCAGCGTGATCCGCTGGAACGACACCGCGATGATCGGCTTTCTCGCCGCGATGGGTTTCGCGCCCGCGCCGCGCCTCGCGCTCGCCCGCAGGCTCTGAACGCGGTGCCTCAGCCGAGCAGGGCGCGCAGCGCGGCGACCGGTGCCGCGCGCAGCCGCCCCTCCGCGTCAGCGACGAAGAGCCCGCGCGTCTCGAACCCCTCGAAGATCAGCCGGGCACCCACCCGCGCGGTGAAGCTGGCGCGCAGGCTCTTCTCCGCCCAGTCGATTGCGTCGAGCGTGATCTCGATCCGGTCGCCGTCGCTCGCCGGGGCGCGGTAGCGCATCCCGGTCTCCATCAGCCCCACGCCGCGCGCGCCCAGATCGCGGCAGAGCGCGGCATGCCCCGGCCCGCTGGTGCGCAGGTAGCCGTGAAAGGTCGCGTCCATCCAGGCGTAATAGTTGGGGTAGAACACAATCCCTGCCGGGTCGCAGTCGCCAAAGCTCACGACATGCTCCAGGCGGTGCAGCGTCATGCCGCCGCCGCTTCCCGGGCAAGGCGCTGCACCAGCCGCCGCGCCAGCGCCGCGGCCGCCAGCCGCCGGTAATGCGAGGAAACCATGGTGGATCGCATCGGGGTGACCTGTTTCTGCACCGCCTTGTCTATCTGCTCGATCACCGCCGCGGCAAGGGGCAGGGCGAGCGGCGAAGGCAGCCCTGTGATGGCCACGGGCAGGCTGTCGGTCCCGCTCACCGCAACTCGGAGCGCCCACCCCCCCGCCACCGGAGCGAGCGCCGCGCCTACGCCCGCGAGTGGGAAATCGACCCCCCGGCGCACGCGCATCTTCTCATAGCCGGAGACCCCGGCGAAGGCGGGCAGATGCACCGCCACCAGCAACTCGCCCGGGCCAAGCGCCAGATGCGCCGCGCCGTCGTCGCGGTAGAGAGCCAAGAGCGCGATCTGCCGCGTGCCACCGGGCCCTGCCAGTTCGGCCTCGGCGCCAAGCGCGATCAGCGCCGGGGCCAGGTCGGAACAGAAGGCGGCGCGGCAGCGGCTGCCTTGCGGCGCCACATGGCAGGTGTCGCCGCGGTATTTCAGGCAGTAGCCGTTCGCCGCGCGCCACCAGTCCGACTGGTTGTAGTAAAGACAGCGCGTGTCCTGGCAGAGGTTGCCGCCCAGCGTGGCGGCGTTGCGGTGCGCGGGCCCGGCGACGGCACGCGCGGCCTCGGCCAGCGCCCGCCAGCCTCCAGCCAGCTCCGTCTCGCTGGCCAGATCGGCCAGCCGCAGTCCGGCGCCGAGCCGCAGGCCGCCATCCGGCAACAGGGTAAGATCGGCAAACCCCGGCAGCGCGCCCAACTCGATCAGCGCGGGCGCATCGACGAGCCCGCGGCGCAGGTTGGGGATGATGTCGGTGCCGCCCCCGAACACCCGCGCCTGCGGCTCGGCGCGCCAGAGCGCGGCAAGCTCCTCGAGGCTCTCCGGGCGGTGCAGGCGGAAATCGGGCAGGGCCTCGGTCATGCGCGCACCCTCCGTTCGGCGCGCCGTGCCGCGCGGCGGCGTTCGGCCAGCGCCTCCAGCACCCGGTCGGGGGTGAGCGGCAGCACGTCCATCTCGAGCCCGATGGCATCGGCCACCGCCGCCGCCAGCGCGGGCGGGAAGCCGGAGAGCGCGCCTTCGCCCGCCTCCTTGGCGCCGAAGGGGCCCAGCGGATCGACGCTTTCCACGATATGCACCTCGATGGGGGGCGAGTCGGCGATGGTGGGCACGCGGTATTCCAGCAGGCTCGCGTGCAGCGGCAGCCCTTCGGCGTAGCGCGTTTCCTCGAACAGCGCCTGGCCCATGCCCATCCAGACCGAACCCTCGATCTGCCCCTCCACGGCGAGCGGATTGATGGCGAAGCCGCAGTCCAGCGCCACCCAGACCTTTTCGACGGTGATGCGGCCCAGGTCCTCGTCCACCGTGGCCTCGACCACCTGCGCGGCATAGCTGAAGCCCATGGTCGAGCCCACGGCCCCGCCACGATGGCCGCCGCCCTGCGCCTCCACCGGAGTGGTGAAGCTGCCCTTCACGGTGATCGGCCCGTCCACGGCCAGCGCCGCGCGCACCACCTCGGCCCAGTCGAGGCGCGACTGTTCGCTGCCGCGCACCGAGAAGACCTCACCCTCGCATTCGATGTCCGCTGGCTCGGCCTCCAGTTTCGCCGCCGCCGCGGCCATCAGCTCTGCGCGCAGGTTGCGCGCGGCGCCGATCGCCGCGTTGCCCACCATGAAGGTGATGCGCGAGGAATAGGCGCCGTTGTCCTTGGGGGTCGTCGCGCTGTCGCCGCAGACGACGCGCACGCGCCCCACATCCACGCCCAGCACATCGGCCACCGCGATCGCCACCATGGTGGACGAACCCTGGCCGATTTCCGGCGCGCCTGTCAGCGCGGTCACGGCGCCGTCGAAGTCGAGCCGCAGCGCGACCACGGCATGGGGCTCGCCCGTCCAGTGCACGGGCTTGGCCGCGCCCGAGACGTAGTGCGAGCAGGCCATGCCCAGCCCGCGCCCCGGCCCCAGCCGCCCGCGCCGTGTTGCCCAGCCGCTGGCATGTTCCACACGGTTGAGGCACTCGGGCAGGCCGTAACTGTTCACCATCAGCCCGTTCGGCGTGAAGAGCGGCGGCGCCAGCAGATTGGCACGCCGCACAGCGAAGGGATCGAGCCCCAGGTTGCGCGCCATTCGGTCGAGCAGCGTCTCGAAAGCATGGCGCACGTCCACTGTGCCATGCCCGCGCATCGCCCCGCAGGGCGGCAGGTTGGCATAGACGCGGTAGCCGTCGTAGCGCAGGTTCGGCAGGTCGTAGAGCCCCTGCAACAGCGCACCGGCATAGAGGATTGTGACGACGCCGTAGCCCGCATAGGCGCCGCCGCGCATCACCACCTCGCAGGCGGCCGCCGTCAGCCGCCCGTCGGCCTTCATGCCGAGCGTTAGCACGACCTCGGTCTCGGGCCTCCCGCGGTGGCTGATGAGTGTCTCCTCGCGGCTGAGTGCCAGCGCCACCCGCCCGCCCGTGCGCTTGGCCAGCAGCCCGGCGATGATCTCGAAGTTGAGGGTCTCGGTGCGCGAGCCGAAGCCGCCGCCGACGAAAGGCTTCACCAGGCGGATGCGCGCGGGGTCCATCTCGAGGCAGCGCGCGAGGTGGCGGTGGGTGTAGAAGGGCACCTGCGTGACGCTGTGGAAGATCAGTTCCTCGCGCCCCGGCAAGGAAAAACGCGCGCTCTCCACCAGATCGGCTTCCGCGAGGCCCGCCTCGGGATCGCCAAAGACGTGATGCACTTCGCGCTCGATATTGCCAGGCTTGTCCTCGTGCAGCAGTGCGGCCCCGGGCGCGCGCGCCTCGGCGGCGGAGAAATGGGCGGGCAGGGGTTCGATCTCCACCTCGATCAGCCTGAGCGCCCGTGCCGCGGTGGCCGCGTCGACGGCGGCCACCGCGGCAACGGGCTCGCCGCGGTAGCGCACGCGCACGCGCGCCATCGGGTATTCGTTCATCGCGATGGGCAGCACGCCGAAGGGATGCGCGCAGTCTGCCCCGGTGACCACGGCGAGCACGCCGGGCAGCGCCAGGGCGGCGGCGGCATCGATGCGGCGGATCAGCCCGTGCGCGACCGGGCTGCGCAGGATGCGCGCCACCGCGGCGCCCTCGGCCAGATCGGCGGTGAAGCGGGCGCGGCCCGTCACCTTCTCGATGCCGTCCACCAGGGGCGTGCGGCGGCCCGCGGCACGGGTGGTCATGATGCGGCCTCCGCCGCGGTCGCGGCGGCGGCTTTCTGCACCGCCTCGATGATCTTCACATAACCCGTGCAGCGGCAGAGATTGCCCTCCAGTGCCGCACGGATATCTGCCTCCTCGGGCGCGGGGTTCCGGCGCAGCAGCGCCGTGGCGCCGACGATCATCCCCGG
>PHEG01000601.1 GCA_002842835.1 Alphaproteobacteria bacterium HGW-Alphaproteobacteria-2
GCGGTCGCTGCCGATCATGGCGCAGACCGGCTATCCGGTAGTCTTCGACGCCACCCATTCGGTGCAGCTGCCGGGCGGGCAGGGCCATGCCTCGGGCGGGCAGCGCGAGTTCGTGGCACCGCTGGCGCGCGCCGCACTCGCCGTGGGCTGCGCCGCGCTCTTCATCGAGACGCATGAAGACCCCGACAACGCGCCCTCCGACGGGCCGAACATGGTGCCCCTGGCCGGGATGCCCGCGCTGCTGGCGCGGCTGAAGGCCTTCGACGACCTGGCGAAGGGCGGCTGAGGGCAGAAGCCGATCTATTCATCTTTCTTCAAATACTCCGGGCCCGGGGCAGAGCCCCGGAATCTCCCCCACTGGACCGCCGCGTGTCGCGCCGCTAAACCCGGCCCATGATCGACGCGCCCGAGGCACCGCTCCCCGTCACGCAGGAATCGCTCGCCCGCGCCATCGGGCAGCGCTACCTGCAATATGCGCTCTCCACCATCATGGACCGGGCGCTGCCGGACGCGCGCGACGGGTTGAAGCCCGTGCACCGGCGCATCCTCTACGCCATGCGCGAGCTGCGGCTTTCCTCCAGCGGTGCCTTCCGCAAGTCGGCCAAGATCTCGGGCGACGTGATGGGCAACTACCACCCGCATGGCGACGCGGCGATCTACGACGCCATGGCACGGCTCGCGCAGGATTTCGCAGTGCGCTACCCGCTGGTGGACGGGCAGGGCAATTTCGGCAACATCGACGGCGACAACCCTGCGGCCAGCCGCTACACCGAGGCGCGGCTGACCGCCGCCGCCGAGGCGCTGATGGAGGGGCTCGACGAGGATGCCGTCGATTTCCGACCCAACTACGACGGCACGCTCACCGAGCCTGTGGTGCTGCCCGCCGCCTTCCCCAACCTGCTGGCGAACGGGTCGAGCGGCATCGCGGTCGGCATGGCCACCAACATCCCGCCGCACAACATCGACGAGTTGATCGCCGCCTGCCTGCATCTGATCAAGGCGCCGGG
>PHEG01000602.1 GCA_002842835.1 Alphaproteobacteria bacterium HGW-Alphaproteobacteria-2
GATCGCGCCGACGAATATGAAGCCCCAGAGAGCAGCCAGCTGCGCCAGATGCCCCATGCGGCGTCGGTTCTGCATCAGGAGCCAGCCGCCGATGACGGCACCCAGCGCCACGAGATAGATGAGCTTCGCCGTGTCGTCGCCCGTCATGCGCCCTCCGCCCGCGCGTCATTCTTCCCAGATAGGGCGGGACGGGTGCGAATGCACGCGGGCGGTGCGCGGAGTCAGCTTCGGGCGGAGCGGAAGACGCCGACGAGCTGCGCATCGGGGCGGTCGCTACTTGGCGGCGCATCCGCCGCCGACCTGGCGGTCGCGCTCTTGCCCGGGTGTCGGGCCTGCATGGCATCGGCGCTGAGCGTGCTGCGGCATCCCGCGATCACTACCAGAAGCCCGCCGACCATCGCGACATCCTTCCAGAACAGGGCCATTGCCTCGGCGGAGGATGGATCGAAGTTGAAGAGCCAGCTTGTCCAGACCACATGCACGGCCAGCACCGAAGCTGCCAGAATCGCCTGGAAGCCGACGATGATCGCCGCGGCGGCAAGCGCCTGGAAGCCGAAGTTGGCCCAGTAGAGGGCCAGTGGCAGGTCGCCCGCGATGGCGGCCTCGTCGAACGTCCGATCCGCGGTGATCAGCCCGGCGGCCTGGCCAAGGAAGTAGGCGCCGATCACGGTGCGGCCGAAGAGGTGGAAGAGTGCTGCCCCGGAGAGGCGCTGTGGATCGGCGTTCGGGAACTGCGTGGTCATGTGGTCACTCCGGGGAGGTCGGGGCGGCTGGGCCGCGGAAGTGTAAGGACGGGGCGCATCCGGCGCGCAATCGCCTCGGCGCGGCATGCAACCCGGCGTGGACGCACCGGACCACCAGCGGCGGGACCCGCCTGGCGAAGCTCTGCGCTCGCCACAAGGGCAAGCGCGGCCGTCAGAGTCAGATCGCGCCAGAAGGCGTCGATCTGCGCCGCCTCGCCCGAGAGCAGGCTCAGAACGAAACTCGTCCAGAACAGATGCAGCCCC
>PHEG01000077.1 GCA_002842835.1 Alphaproteobacteria bacterium HGW-Alphaproteobacteria-2
CACGGGCCCGGGCGGCCCGTGGGCGGGCCCGTAGCTCAGTGGTAGAGCAGTTGACTTTTAATCAATTGGTCGAAGGTTCGAATCCTTCCGGGCTCACCAATTCCGCCCCTGCTGTCGTCGTGCATCGGGGGTAAGGGCTTGGCGGCCCGGCCTCGAGTATCGGCAGAATTCGATCCCGCCCCCTTTCTCGACGGCACACCCTTCGCGGTCCGCGCGACCCCGCGCGCTGGCGCCGAGGCGCTGCGCTGCGAGCCGGGTCCGCCGCCCGTCCTGCATGTCCGGGTTACCGCGCCGCCGGATGCCGGGCGGGCCAATGCTGCCGTCGTGGCGCTGCTGGCGCGGGCGCTAGGCGTGCCGAAGACACGGCTCGAACTGCTGCGCGGCGGCAGCGGGCGCGACAAGCTCTTCCGCGTACGCCCCTAGAGCCCGACCGTGCGGCGGATGTCCTGCGGCGTGGCCCCCTCGGTGCGCAGGGTCCGCAGCGCGCGGGCGTCGTCGCGCTTGGCGAGCCGCAGCCCCGCGGCATCGCGGATCAGCCGGTGATGGTGCCAGCGCGGCACCGGCAGACCCAGCAGGGCGATCAGCAGCCGGTGCAGGGGCGTGGCGGGCGCAAGGTCGGCGCCGCGCACCACCTCGGTGATGCCCTGCGCCGCGTCGTCCACCACCACGGCCAGGTGATAGGCGGTGCCGATGTCGCGCCGCGCCAGCACCACGTCGCCGGTATGGGCGACGAGCGCGGATGGGTCGAGCGCATGGGTGCCCGCGCCCAGGTGCCGGGATAGACGGGCCCTTCCGGCCCCGCGCCCTCCTGTGGGGCGGCGAGCGCAGCGCGGATCTCGGCCCGAGTGCAGCGGCAGGGGTAGACGAGCCCCAGGGTGCCCAGCCGGTCGAGCGCGGCGCCATAGGCCTCGCTGCGCATCGACTGGCGCATCACCGGCTCGGGCCAGGAGAGCCCCAGCCAGGCCAGATCCTCGAAGATGGCCGCCTCGTATTCCGCCCGGCAGCGGGTGGTGTCGATGTCCTCTATGCGCAGCAGGAATTCCCCGTCAGCCGCTCGCGCCCGCTCCCATGCCGTGAGCGCGGAGAAGGCGTGGCCGAGGTGCAGCCAGCCGGTGGGCGAGGGTGCGAAGCGGGTCCGCACCGGGGCGCTCAGGCGGGCAGGGCGGCCAGCGCCTCGGGCGCGGTCGCCTCCGCCCAGTGCCCGAAGACGGTCTTGGCGCGGTCGGTATAGGCGCGGTAGCGCTCGCGCCGCCCGCGCCGCCCGCCGCGCGCCTCTACCGGCGGGAAGAGCCCGAAATTGACGTTCATGGGCTGGAATGTCGCAGCTTCCGCCCCGCCCGTGATATGGGCGAGGAGCGCACCCATCGCCGTCTCGGGCGGTGGCGGGGGCATCTCTCGCCCGAGCGCGCGCGCCGCGGCCAGCCGCCCTGCCACCAGCCCCATGGCCGCCGATTCCACATAGCCCTCCACCCCGGTGATCTGCCCGGCGAAGCGGACATGCGGCTGCGTGCGCAGGCACATCTGGCCGTCGAGCAGCCGCGGAGAATTGAGGAAGGTGTTGCGATGGATGCCGCCGAGGCGCGCGAAGAGGGCATTCTCCAGCCCAGGAATTATCCGGAAAACATCCGTCTGTGCGCCGTACTTCATCTTCGTCTGGAAGCCCACGATGTTGTAGAGCGTGCCCAGCCGGTTGTCGCGGCGCAGTTGCACCACGGCATGGGGCTTCACATCCGGCTGATGCGGGTTGGTCAGCCCGACCGGCTTCATCGGCCCATGGCGCAGCGTCTCGCGGCCGCGTTCGGCCATCACCTCGATGGGCAGGCAGCCGTCGAAATAGGGGGTGGGTTCGGGGGAAGACGCTGCCTCGCCCTCGTGGAATTCGGTCTTCTCGGCGGAGAGCAGGGCGTCGATGAAGGCCTCGTAGGTGTCGCGATCCATCGGACAGTTTAGATAGGCCGTGCGATCTTCTTGCGTCTCGCCCTTGTCGTAGCGCGACTGGAACCAGGCCTTCGAGAGGTCGATCGAGTCGAAATGCACGATGGGGGCGATGGCGTCGAAGAAGGCGAGCGCCGCCTCGCCCGTTTCGGCGCGGATCGCTTCCCCCAATGCGTCAGAGGTCAGCGGCCCGGTGGCGATGATCACCTCACCCCACTCGGGAGGGGGCAGGGATGTCACCTCGCCCGTCTCGACGGTGACGAGGGGATGGGCCCGCAGTCGCGCGGTGACTGCCTCGGCGAAGCGTTCGCGGTCCACGGCCAGCGCGCCGCCCGCAGGCAGCGCGTTGGCATCCGCCGCCGCGATGATCAGCCCGCCCGCCGCGCGCATTTCCCAGTGCAGCAGGCCCACGGCATTGTTCTCGTCATCGTCCGAGCGCAACGAGTTGGAGCACACCATCTCGGCCAGCAGCCCGGTCTTGTGGGCGAAGGTGCCGCGTGCGGGGCGCATCTCGTGGAGCACAACCGGCAACCCGGCGCGCGCGACCTGCCAGGCCGCTTCTGCCCCGGCCATGCCGCCGCCGACGATATGCACGGGTTGCGTCATGGCCGCCCTTCTAGGGCGCTTGCGCGGCGCTGAAAAGGCCGCATGATCGGCTGCGGGCCCAGAGGGCTTCGGAGGGGCGGCGTGGACGGGCCGGACATCCTGCATATCGGCTATCACAAGACCGCCACGACCTGGCTCCAGGCCGAGGTCTTCGCCCGGCTGCAGGGCGCCCGGGTGCTGGGCGGCGATGTGGCGCGGCGCGCCTTCCTTTCGGATGGCAGCTTTTCCTTCCGGCCCGAGCGCGCCCGCGAGATTCTCGGCGCTGGGCAGGGACGGATCATCCTTTCTCACGAGGGCCTTGCAGGCCATTACATCAATGGCGGCATGATGGNNCTCTTCCGCCCGGAACGCCACGACCGGCAGTTCCGCAAGCATCCCGTCAAGTGCGCAGCCTTCCTGCGCGATCATTTCGCCTATGACGGGCTGCTGGGCCATTACCGCCGCCTCTTCGGCGCCGAAAGGGTGCATGTGTTCCTCTACGAGGCGCTGCGCGAGGACCCGGAGGGGTTTCTCGCCGCTCTATGCCGCGAGCTTTCGCTCGATCCGGGCCGGGTGCCGCCCGCGCCGCGGCGGCGCAATCTCGGCTACGGGGCGCGCGTTCTGGCGGCGGCGCGGCTGGCCAACCTGCTGACCCGCGACTCGCTCGACGGTCGCAGCCCGGGCCTTCCGCTCCTGCCGGGCAAGGGGCTCAAGCGGGTCTTCGACGGGATCAATCGCGTTCCGTGGCTCAGCGGCCCGCGGGTCACGCCCGATCGGCTTCTGGGCCGGGGTTTCTGCGCCGAACTCGCTGCGCATTACGCGCCGCACAACGCCGAACTGGCGGCAATGTTCGACTTGCCGCTCGGTCGCCACGGCTATGCGCTGCCCGCACCGGTGGCCGATGCGAGCGTCGCGTGATGACAGTCATGCGCCTGCCGCATGGCCGCCACGTTGCCCTTGAGGACAAGATAGTTTAGCGTCGAACGAGTTTCTATTCGGGAGGAGACCATGGCCGCCACTTCCTTCGACATGATCGTGATCGGTGCCGGGCCGGGTGGCTATGTCGCCGCGATCCGCGGCGCGCAGCTCGGCCTCAGGGTGGCCGTGGTGGAGCGCGAGCACCTGGGCGGCATCTGTCTCAACTGGGGCTGCATCCCGACCAAGGCGCTGCTGCGCTCGGCCGAGGTCTTCCACCTGATGCACCGCGCCAAGGAATTCGGATTGAAAGCCGAGGGCCTGGGCTACGATCTTGAGGCGGTGGTGAAGCGTTCGCGCAAGGTTGCGGGGCAGCTTTCCAGCGGAGTCGCGCATCTGCTGAAGAAGAACAAGGTGACGGTTGTGATGGGCGCCGCACGGCTCGCGGGCAAGGGCCGCGTTGCGGTAAAGACCGACAAGGGCGAGGAAACCCTCGAAGGCAAGGCCATCGTGCTCGCCACCGGCGCCCGGGCGCGCGAGCTGCCCGGGCTCGAGGCCGACGGCAAGCGCGTGTGGAACTACAAGCACGCTCTGCAACCGCCGCACATGCCGAAGAAACTGCTGGTCATCGGCTCGGGCGCCATCGGCATCGAATTCGCCAGCTTCTACAACACGCTCGGCGCCGAAACGACGGTCGTCGAGGTGATGGAGCGCATCCTGCCGGTCGAGGATGCCGAGATTTCCGCCTTCGCGAAGAAGGCGTTCGAGAAGCAGGGCATGACCATCCTGCAGAAGGCGAGCGTGAAGAGGCTCGACCGCTCCGAAGGCAAGGTGACGGCCCATATCGAGGCCGACGGCAAGACCGCTGCGCAGGATTTCGACACGGTGATCTCGGCTGTCGGCATCGTCGGCAATGTCGAGGGGCTGGGGCTGGAAGAGGCGGGCTTGACCGTCGATCGCACCCATGTGGTGGTGGATGAATACTGCCGCACCGGCGTGCCCGGCATCTTCGCCATCGGCGATATTGCGGGAGCGCCCTGGCTGGCGCACAAGGCCAGCCACGAGGGGGTGATGGTGGCCGAACTGGTCGCCGGAGGCCATCCGCACCCGGTGCGCCCCGAGGCGATCGCGGGCTGCACCTACTGCCACCCTCAGGTGGCGAGCGTTGGCCTCACCGAGGCGAAGGCGAAGGAGGCGGGTTACGAGGTGAAGGTGGGCCGCTTTCCGTTCATCGGCAACGGCAAGGCCATTGCACTGGGCGAGCCCGAGGGGATGGTGAAGACGATCTTCGACGCGAAGACCGGCGCGCTCCTCGGCGCGCACATGATCGGCGCCGAGGTGACGGAACTCATCCAGGGCTATGTTGTCGGCCGTGCGCTGGAGACGACCGAGGAAGACCTGATGAACACCGTCTTCCCGCATCCCACTCTTTCGGAGATGATGCACGAGAGCGTGCTCGACGCCTGGGGCCGCGCCATCCATTTCTGACACGGGATCCCGGGGCCGCGCTCGCGCGGCCCGGATGTGGCAACGAAGGCCTGACCCCATGACCACCTGGACCGCACTTACCACGCTGCCCGGCCCCGGCCCCGCCGAGGCCCTGGGCGCGGCGCTCGAAGCGCTTGGCCCCGCGGGGGTCGGCGTCTTCGAGATCGAGGACGGCTCGGGACTCTGGGAAGTCGGCGGCTATTTCACCGCCCCGCCCGACGACGTGGCCCTGGCGTTACTCGCAGCGGTGCATGGGGCGCGGCCCTTCAGCGTCTCGCAACTGCCCGAGACCGATTGGGTGGCGCATGTGAAGCGCGCGCTCTCGCCGGTGATCGCAGGGCGGTTCTTCGTGCACGGAGCGCATGATGCGGACAGGCTGCCCGCCGATGCCGTGGGGCTGCGCATCGAGGCCGCCATGGCCTTCGGCACCGGGCATCACGGCACCACGCAGGGCTGCCTTGCCGCGCTCGACCGGCTGGAGCGCGCCGGCTTCGTCCCCGCCCGCGTGGCGGACATCGGCTGCGGCACCGCGGTGCTGGCCATGGCGGCGGCGCATCTGTGGCCCGGTGCGCGCATCCTCGCTTCCGACATCGACCCGGTGGCGGTGGAGGTGGCAGCGGTCAATCTCGCCACGAACGGGCTCGCGGATCGCGTCGCGCTTGCCGTCGCGGCGGGCTTCGATCACCCCGATCTCGCCGCTGCCGCGCCCTATGATCTCATCGCTGCCAACATCCTCAAGGGACCGCTGATCGAACTCTCCCCGGCGATGGCCGCCCATGCCGCGCCGGGTGCGCGGCTGGTGCTCTCGGGCCTTCTGAACGAGCAGGCGGCCGATGTCGCCGCCGCCTATGCAGCCGAGGGCTTCGTGCTGGCCGACCATGCCGAGATCGGCGATTGGTCCACGCTCGTGCTGGCGGGGCGCTGATCGGTGCTGCGCTGGCTCGACATGCCGCCGGTGTGGCTCGCCCTCTTCTGCGCCGCGGCCTGGGCGCATCGCCCGGTTGCGGGTCTGCCCCGCGCGGGCGGCTGGGCGATGGCACCGGGCTGGGCGCTGGTGGCGGTCGGCCTCGTGCTGGTGGTTGCGGCGGCGGTCGAATTCCGCCGCCACCGCACCACCATCATCCCTCGCGAGACCCCATCGGAGCTGATCGACAGCGGCGTCTTCCGGCTGACGCGTAACCCGGTCTACCTGGGCGATGCGCTGGTGCTGGCAGGGGTCTGCCTGATCCTGCGCCAGCCTGCCGCGCTGTGGCTGGTGCCCGCCTTCATGGCGCTGGTCACCCGGCGCTTCATCCGCGGCGAGGAGGCGGGGCTGCGGGCAGCTTTCCCGCAGGCGGCACTGACCTACATGGCGCGCGTGCGCCGCTGGCTCTGAGCACTGGCCGGTGGTGGTGCGACATGATAAGGCCAGCATTTCCGGGGGCGGCAAGCCTGTAGCCCCGGGCAAAGCCATTGGCTATTGAGGGATCGGCGGGTGCGCCGCCGTTCGGGGTGACAGAGGAGGTTTCAGGCGTGAAGATCGGAGCACCGAAGGAGACGGCACCGGGCGAGGCGCGCGTCGCACTCACACCCGACTCGGCGCAGGCGTTGCAGAAACTCGGTCATGAGTGCCTGGTGGAAACCGGCGCCGGGGGTGCGGCAGGCTATGACGATGCCGCCTACGAGGCAGCCGGGGTGAAGGTGGTCAAGACGGCTGCCGCGCTGTGGAAGTCAGCCGATGTGATCGTCAAGGTGCGCGAGCCCTCCGACACCGAGGCGAAGCGGCTGTCGCGATGGACATGGTGCCGCGTATCAGCCGGGCGCAGAAGATGGATGCGCTCTCGTCCATGGCCAATCTCGCGGGCTATCGTGCGGTGATCGAGGCGGCGAACAATTTCGGCCGCTTCTTCACCGGGCAGGTGACGGCCGCGGGCAAGATCCCGCCCGCGAAGGTGCTGGTGGTCGGCGCGGGCGTGGCGGGGCTCGCCGCGATCGGCACCTCGGTCAGCCTCGGCGCCATCACGCTCGCCTTCGACGTGCGCCCCGAGGTGGCCGAGCAGATCGAGAGCATGGGAGCGGAATTCGTCTTCCTCGATTTCGAGGGCCAGGCTCAGGACGGCGCCGCCACCGGCGGCTACGCCGCGCCCTCCTCGCCCGAGTTCCGCGAGAAGCAGCTTGCGAAGTTCCGCGAGCTTGCGCCCGAGGTGGACATCGTCATCACCACCGCGCTGATCCCCGGCCGCCCGGCGCCGAAGCTCTGGACCGAGGACATGGTGGCGGCGATGAAGCCCGGTTCGGTGATCGTCGATCTTGCCGCCGAGAAGGGCGGCAACTGCGACCTCACGCAACCCGACGCGCGGGTGGTGACCGACAACGGCGTGATCATCATCGGCTACACCGATTTCCCCTCGCGCATGGCGCGTCAGGCCTCGAACCTCTACGCCAGCAACATCCGCCACATGCTGACCGACCTCACGCCCGGGAAGGACGGCGTGATCGACCACAACATGGAGGACGATGTCATCCGCGGCGCCACGGTGACGCATGCGGGCGAGATCACCTATCCGCCGCCGCCGCCCAAGGTGGCCGCGATCGCCGCGCAGAAGCCGAAGCCGAAACCGAAGGAACTGACCCCCGAGGAGAAGCGCGCGCAGGAACTCGCCGCATTCCGCGCCCAGACCCGCAACCAGGTGCAACTGCTGCTCGGCGGTGGCGCGCTGGTGCTGCTGGCAGGGCTCTTCGCGCCGCCGAGTTTCATGCAGCATTTCATCGTCTTCGTGCTGGCCGTCTTCGTGGGCTTCCAGGTGATCTGGAACGTCAGCCACAGCCTGCACACGCCGCTGATGGCGATCACCAACGCGATCTCCTCGATCATCATCCTCGGCGCGCTGATGCAGATCGGCTCGTCCTCCTATCTCGTGATCCTGCTGGCGGCGCTGTCGGTATTCATGGCCGGCATCAACATTGTCGGCGGTTTCATGGTCACCCGGCGCATGCTCGCCATGTTCCAGAAATCCTGAGGAGACGCGGGCCATGGAATACGGCTTTACCACCGCCGCCTATGTCGTCGCGGCGATCCTCTTCATCCTCTCGCTCGGCGGGCTCTCGGGACAGGAGAGCGCCAAGCGCGCCGTCTGGTACGGGATCGTCGGCATGGCGCTGGCGGTCTTCGCCACGCTGGTCGGCCCCGGGCAGGGCAACTGGGGCGCGTCGATCATCCTGGTCGCCATGGGCGGCACCCTCGGCTGGATGATCGCGCAGCGCGTGCAGATGACCGAGATGCCGCAGCTTGTGGCCGCGATGCACAGCCTCGTCGGCCTTGCCGCCGTGCTGATCGGCTTCAACGCCGAGATCGAGATGGTGCGCATCGCCGCGTTGCAGGTGGCGGGCGACACGGCCGGTCTGGAGGCGCTCAAGGGTTTCGCGCAGAAGGTTGCCGAGAAGACCCCGGCCGAGATCACCGTGCTGCAGATCGAGGTTTTTCTCGGAGTCTTCATCGGCGCGGTGACCTTCACCGGCTCGGTGATCGCCTATGGAAAGCTCGCGGGGAAGGTGGACGGAAAGGCGCGCAAGCTGCCGGGCGGGCACATGCTCAACGCCGCTGCGGCGCTCGGGTCGCTGGTGCTACTGGCGCTCTATCTCGGCGGCGCCGGGTCGTGGACGCTGGTGCTGGTGTCGCTGCTGGCCTTCTTCATCGGCTACCACCTGATCATGGGCATCGGCGGCGCGGACATGCCGGTCGTAGTCTCGATGCTCAACAGCTATTCGGGCTGGGCGGCGGCGGCCATCGGCTTCTCGCTGTCGAACGACCTCCTGATCGTGGTGGGCGCGCTGGTGGGCTCTTCGGGTGCGATCCTGAGCTACATCATGTGCAGGGCGATGAACCGCTCGTTCATATCGGTCATCCTCGGCGGCTTCGGCAACACCTCGGGCCCGGCGATGGAGGTCGAAGGCGAGCAGGTGGCGATCGACGCGGAGGGCGTGGCGGCGCTGCTCGACGATGCGGAAGCGGTGATCATCGTGCCGGGTTACGGCATGGCGGTGGCGCAGGCGCAGCAGGCAGTGAGCGAACTCACCCGCAAGCTGCGCGCGAAGGGCAAGACGGTGCGCTTCGGCATCCACCCGGTGGCAGGGCGGCTGCCCGGGCACATGAATGTGCTGCTGGCCGAGGCGAAGGTGCCCTACGATATCGTGCTGGAGATGGACGAGATCAACGACGACTTCCCGAAGACGGACGTTGCCATCGTGATCGGCTCGAACGACATCGTGAACCCCGCCGCGCAGGAAGATCCGAACAGTCCCATCGCGGGCATGCCGGTTCTGGAGGTTTGGAAGGCCAAGCACGTGATCGTCTCGAAGCGCGGTCAGGGAACGGGCTATTCCGGCATCGAGAACCCGCTCTTCTACAAGGAGAACACGCGCATGTTCTTCGGTGACGCAAAGGCGAGCCTCGACAAGTTGCTGGGGTTGATCGACTGACAGGGGAGGGAGCCGACGCGGGTCGGCTCGTTCCGGTTATCCGGCGGTTTCGGGTTGTGCACCATGGTGCACAGCTAAGCTATGGGAATGGAAAGATTTTTCTTTCCCCGTCGCTGGCTTTGCGCTAGATGCCCGGCATCCCTCTGCCGCGGAGGCCCCGCATGCCGCCCCTTGCCGACCACCCGCAGCGCTACGAGCTGGCGCATGAACTGCACGCGCGGCCCTTCCCGGTGCTCGCGGCACCTTGCCATGCGGTGTTTCTCGCCATCATGCCCGAGGAGGGCGCAGCAAGCCGCGACCGCGAGGCCGAGCATGCGCATCTCGTGGCGTTGCTCGACCGTTTCGGCTCGTCGCACCCGCGCGAGGGGGCGACGCATTATTTCGGCCCGCTCGGGCGGCACAAGCTGAAATGGGAGAGTCATACCGAATTCACCACCTACACGATCTTCGTCGAGGGCTTGGCCGAGCGGCCTTTCGACGGCGAGGCGTTCCGCGTCTTCCCCGAGGACTGGCTTGAAGCCGCGCCGGGGCAGCGGATCGTCTCGGCGCTGGTGCGGGTGGAAGAGAACGACGGAGAGCCTGCCGAGATCACCCGGCGCATCGCGGGCTGGTTCGAGGACGAGGGGCTGGCGATTGCCCGCGTGCTCGACGACAGCGCGGTGATCGCCTCGGACTTCCGCATCGACGCGACGGGGCATTCGCGTCTTGCAGTCTTCGTGCGCCCCGGCACCGGCCAGCGGCGCATCGGGCGCATCGTACAGCGGCTGCTCGAGATCGAGACCTACAAGACCATGTCGATGCTGGGCCTTCCGGTGGCGCGCAGTCTCGGCGGGCGGCTCAACGCCATCGAGACGCGGCTCGCAGGGCTGGTGGCCGGGCTGACCGAGCGGCAGGCGCAGGCCGAGGGGGCGCTTGATGCGCTGCTGGGCCTCTCGGCGGAGCTTGAACACATGCTGGCACAACACGGCTATCGCTTTGCCGCCACCGAGGCCTACTCGGCGCTGGTGGGCGAGCGCATCGAGGCGCTGCGCGAGGCGCGGTTCGAGGGTCGGCAGAGTTTTCGTGAATTCATGACGCGCCGCTTCGACCCGGCGATGCGCACCTGCAGGGCCACACGCGCGCGGCTCGAGGGGCTGACCCTGCGCGCGGCGCGGGCGGGCGAGTTGTTGCGAACCCGGGTGGATGTCGAGCGTTCGGCGCAGAACCAGGCGCTGCTGGCCAGCATGGACCGTCGCGCAGATCAGCAACTGCAGCTGCAACGAACGGTCGAGGGATTCTCGGTCGTGGCGATCAGCTATTACGGCGTGAACCTGCTGACCTACCTGATCGGGCCGATGCTGCACGATACGGCAGGGCTCTCGAAGCCGATTGTCACGGCAGCGTTGGTGGTGCCGGTGGTGGCGCTGGTCTGGGCGACGGTAAGGCGCATCCGCAACCGCATCGAGTGAGGCTCAGGCGACGCGGCTCAGCTCTGCCTTCTGGCTCACCCCCAGCGCAGCGCAGATATCGCGCGTCAGATGCGGTTTGTTGAGCGTGTAGAAATGCAGCTTTCCCACGCCTTCCGCCATCAGGTCCGCGCAAAGCTCGCTGCAATGGGCGATGGCCAGCAATTCCTCGCGCCCGTCGCGGATCGCGCGTGCGAAAGCGGCGTCGAGATCGGCAGGCACACGCGCGCCGCAGCCCTCGGCGAAGCGGCGCGCCTTCCGCCAGTCCTCCACCGGCAGGATGCCGGGGATGATGCGGCCCGGGTCGATACCGGCGGCGGCGGCACGGTCGCGGAAGCGCAGGAAGGTTTCTGCCTCGAAGAAGAACTGCGTGATCGCCTCGTCGGCGCCCGCGTCGAACTTGCGCTTCAGCCAGTCGATGTCGGCCTGCGGGTCGCCGCCCGACTCGGGGTGCGGGTCGGGATAGGCGCCGACGCGGATGTGGAAGTCGCCCGCCGCCTTCAACGCCGCGACAAGCTGCACCGACGAGGCGAAGCCGTCGTGCCGGGCCACGAAGCGCCCGGACCCCTTCGGTGGGTCGCCGCGCAGTGCCACGATCTGCTTCACTCCCATCGCCGCGTAGCTCCGCGCGATCTCCAGTGTCTCCTCGCGGCTCGCGTCCACGCAGGTCAGATGCGCGGCGACGGCAAGCCCGGTGTTGCGGTGGATGGCCTCGACTGCCTCGTGCGTGAGCCGCCGCGTGGTGCCGCCCGCGCCATAGGTGACCGAGACGAAGGCGGGCGCGAGCGGCGCCAGAAGCTGCACCGCCTCCCACAGCCGGAAGCTCGCATCGAGCGTTTTCGGCGGGTAGAACTCGAAGGAGATCTGCGGCGTCATCGGGGCCCTCATATTCCGTTGACGCTCTTGTTTCACGCCCCAAGCCGTGAGACAAACTCATAATTCTCATCAAGGTTATGAGTCATGTCGAAGTTGCATCTGGAGTTCCGTCACCTGCGCACCATCCGCGCGGTGCACGAGATGGGCGGACTGGCACGCGCGGCCGAGGTGCTCAACATCACGCAATCCGCGCTGTCGCACCAGATCAAGGGGCTGGAAGAGCAGATCGGGGTGGAACTGTT
>PHEG01000078.1 GCA_002842835.1 Alphaproteobacteria bacterium HGW-Alphaproteobacteria-2
GCGCCACTGGATGCCGGGCGCGGTGGCGTTCGCGTGCTTGCAGGCCGCCGTGCAGGTCTGGCAGCCCACGCAGCGGTTGAGATCGGCAACCATCGCCCAGCGGGTCATGACGGGCTCCCTTCCCGGCTGATGCGCACGCGCACCAGGTCGGCCCCCGAGCCGGTGGCGTCGGTCAGGTCGAGCAGCATCGGCACCAGCCGGTTCATGCTGGGGCTGCGCATATCCTTCGCGAAGGGGGTCGCCCAGTGGTCGAACTGGCCGATCATCAGCAGCGTGTCGGGCCGGATGCCGTGGCGCAGGATGACGCGGCCCCGCGTCTCGCCCAGGGGCGAGGCGATGCAGGCCAGATCGCCTTCGGCAAGCCCCAGCCTGCGCGCCGCATCCGGGTTCATCACCACGCCGCCATGGCCCGCCACGTTGCGCGCCACCTCGTTGATCATCTGCAATCCGGCGTTGTTGCCCCAGGCGTATTGCATCGAGCGTGCGGTGATCAGCCAGAAGGGATAGTCGCCGATCGCCACACCGAAGGCCGACTCCAGCGCATCCTCCCAGAGCTTCGGCAGGTCCTGCCATTCGGGCAGTGCCTGATATTCGTGTAGCTGGCGATCCCACCAGTCGATGCCCGCCTCGTGCAGCCGGTTGCCCAGCTCGACCCCGATGCGCTTCAGCCGTTCCTGATAGGGCATCTCGAAGCGCAGGCCCCGGGCGACAAGATCGGGATAGAGATACCAGCGCAGGCGCGAATAGGGCCGGGTGCGGAAGCCACCCGCCGCGCGGAAGGCGTCGAGCCCCCCGCTGTCTGCCCCCTCCGAAAGCTCTGCCGAGGCGGCGCGGCAATGCGCCTCCCAGATCGTCTCGACCTCATGCGCCTCGCCGGGTGCCAGGCTGAAATCCCAGCCCTCCCCCGAGAGCCGCACCCCAGCCGCACCGCGGTTGATGGCGGAATTGTACTGCTCCAGCAGCCCGGCCCGGCGTGCAAGCTCGGTGGCGATCCAGGTGAAGTCGCGCGCCTCGCCCGGCGGCGCACTGGCCGGGTCGCGCAGCGCGAAACCCTGATGGTCCCAGAACTGCTCGACGAACTTGGTACCGCCGATGCGGATGAGTTGCATGCCCTCCAGGTCGGTGCATTCGGGCAGCAGGATGTCGGCCATGTGGTTGGTCTCGTCGCGGGTGTAGGCGAAGGCGACCGTGAAGGGGAAACGCGCCATGGCGCGGCCCACCGCCTCGGTGTCCCAGAACGAGATCGCCGGGTTGGTGCGATAGACGAACCACAGGTCGGGCTGCGTCGGCTCGGGCAGCTTCGGCAGCGGCTCGGACTGCATCATCCAGGCCAGATGCGTGGGGCCCAGCGCCTGGCTCCAGGGCGAGTTGGCCGAGAGCGGGATGAGCGTGCGGTGCGCGTGCCGCGCCGTGGGCCGCTCCAGCCATTCGCCCTTGGCGGTCGCGTTCATCGGATAATCCATGAAGCCATCCGGCCCCGGCCGCACCGAGTTGCGCCGCTCGTCGGCGGGACGGTTGAGCCGCACGGTGGTGCCGATCGTCCCGCCCGGCACTTCGAGCGCGCCGACGAGGCAGGCCAGCAGCGTGCGCGCCCAGCAGCACTCGTAGCCGCCCCAACCATTGTTGACCGTCTTGCCCAGCGTCACCGCCACGGGCCGGAAGGGCAGCACCTGCCCCTCGATCTCGATCGTCTCGCCGACGCGGGCGTGGTCGAGATATTCGAGCGCGATGCGCCGGATCGTCCCGGCGGGCACGTCGCAGATGCCCGCCGCCCACTCCGGCGAGTAGCCCTTCACATGCGCGGCGAGCGCTTCGAAGGCCGTGGGGCACTCTGCGGCGGCGTGGGCCCAGGTTTCACCGTCCGGGCCCTGCTCGATGCCGGAGACGCCGAAACGGCCATCGAGCGCGGGCGCGGCCCCGGGCGTGTCGTGAGCCACCGCCCGCCCCGCAGCGGTGTCCCAGACGAGCGGCTTGCCGCTTTCCGGGTCGCGCAGGAAATAGCCCTTCGGCCCGATCAGATAGGGCGAGGCCGTCATGGAAGACAGGAAACCGAGATCGAGCCGCTCGCGCGCCGCCTCGTGCAGCAGCACATGGATCATGGCTAACATGAAGGCCGGGTCGGTCTTGGGCCGGATCGGCACCCATTCCGCCGAACAGGCGCCGGTGACCGAAAGATGCGGCTCCACCTGCACCCGCTTCACGCCCCGCGCGCGCGCATCGGCGTGGCGGCGCACGCCGCAGACCCCGCCCGAGGCCTCGATGTTCGAACCGAATGAGACGATGTACTCGGTCAGCGGCGTATCCGGGCAGACGATGAACGCGCGGTGCCAGAGTTCGCCGTAGAGATGCTCGGAGTGGTAGCACTTCACCCCCTGCCCCGAGCCGAAGCTCATGTCCACCGGGCCCCAGGCGGCGAGGAAGGCCGGGAAGGTGCCCATGTAGGCGGTGGGCGTACCGCCGCCGCCGAAGGAGGCCGCGACGCGCGGGAAACCCGAGGCGTCGGTAAGCCCCGTCTCGCGGATCGACTTGAGCCTCGCGGCGATGGTCTCGAGCGCCTCGTCCCAGGAGACGGGCACGAAGCCCGGCTCCTCGCCCCGGCCCTTGCGCGGGTTGGTGCGCTTCATCGGCGTGGTGATGCGGTGGGGATTGTGGGTCTTCTGGATAAGCCCGAAGGCCTTGACGCAGACCTTGCCGCCCGCCGGGTGGATGGCCGCCGCCTCGGGGTTGGGGCCGATCTCGGTGGCGATCCCGTTCTCGACCGTCACGTTCAGCAGGTCGGGGCCGGCCACGCACTGGTAGCAGTAGCTGGCGACGCGTGCTGGGCCTGGGCTGGCGGGCCGGGCGGACATGGCTTGCCTAGCCCCGCCCGGCGGCCGCGGCGCGCTTGGCCTTCAGCCGCTCGAGCGTCTTCGCACCGTCGACGACGAAGCGGCTGTGGCTCGCCTCGCAGATGCGGTCGAGCGCGTCCTGCCCGGTGATCTCGAAACGCACCTCGCGTCCCTCGACGGCGGCAACGCGCACCGCCAGTTCGACATCGAGACCGAGCGGCGTGGCCGCCATGTGCCGGAGCTTCACGAAGGTGCCGACCGAATCCTCGCCCGCGTCGCAATGTGCAAGCAGCAGGTCGCGGCAGGTTTGTTCGATGTCGCGCAGAAGCTCGGGCGTGGCATAGACCCGCCCCTCCTCGCCCATGAAGCCGATGGTGCGCCCCTTGTCCACATGGATGCGGCGGCGGGATTCGAGTCCGGGTTGCAGGCTTGTCTTCATGGCACGTTCCTCCCGAGGTCGCTGCGGTGATGACTTTTTAATTATTATGGTACTGCATTACCTGTTTTATGCAACATGCTTTCCTGGTGTTCGTGTGTTTCTGTAACAGGAGGGGCAAAATGGCGCACCGGCGTAGATGAAACTGATAACTACGTTTCCGCTGGCCCCCGAGACCGAGGTATGCATGTCGGCCCCGCCCAGATCGTCGACACTGACGATCTCGCCGTGGCCGCCTTGACCAGCTGGTCTGCCCCCATTGAGTGGTCCGGCTTGAATGTTGGTGCATTGTCGGTCTCGCCGAACGCCTTGAGACCACGGAGAAGGCCAATGATGTCCAACGCCAGATGCTGGAGGCTGCGGCTCGCCGTCCTCGCGATCGCGACGATCTCGCTGACAGGCTGCGCGACGGGCGGTTCTTACGGCGGCAGCCTCGAGGCATGTCCACCCATCGTAGAGTACAGCCGGGAGTTGCAGGCGCAGGCGGCCGAGGAGCTGGCCTTGCTGCCGGAGGGATCGGCGATCGCGGAGATGCTGGCGGACTACGCTGTGATGCGAGAGCAGGCGCGGGCGTGCCGGAGCACATGATTATCGACGGTGCAGCATCAGCGCCGTCAGCCCTGGCACTCGGCACGTCGGGTGCGGGAGAGCATCCGCAGCATGCTCGTCTTCCCCACTCTCATCCGACCTTTCCCTCAGGGAGCCTGACCTCGCGTAGGGCTTCGTGCGCGCATGCCCGGCCGACGAGGCGCGCGCAATCGTCGCGCATGGACGAGGCGCCTGGCCGGGCGCGCCCGATCAATGGAAGTCGAGGGCCAGAAGCATGTTACGCAGACCGTCGACGCGGATGTAGCCAAACTGTCACGGTGTCCGGGGTGAGGATGGCCCGCAGGGTCTGCCCCATGGCCAGCGATTGTAGTGTTTGCTGCGCCATGGACGCCTACCCCTGGTGTTGGGCGCCGATCCCCTGGAACATCTCGCGCAGGTCGACGGTCGAGCGCTCGCCGATGGCCGCGAAGTTCTCGTCCAGCCAGCGCGTGGCGGTCTCGCGGCCGATGTCGCGCAGTTTGGTCAGGAACGCCCATTCGACGTTCATCTTCGACGAGGCGCCCAGCGGATTCAGTTCGGCCTGGTTCTCGACGACATGCACCCGGACCTGGCGGTAATCATCGGCCGACAGCTTGCCCTCGCGGATCAGCCGATCGACGAAGTCGATGCTGCGCAATTCCTTCAGCAGGCTGCCGTTGAAGCTGATCTCGTTCATCCGGTTCTGGATGTCCTGCGGCGTCTTCGGCGCGCCCTTGCGTTCGATCGGGTTGACCTGGATCACCACGATGTCGTCGGTGCCGGTTTCGCCGTGAAACGGAAACAGCGACGGATTGCCCATGTAGCCGCCATCCCAGTAGGGCACGCCGTCGATCTCGACCGCCTGGTAGAGATGCGGCAGGCAGGCCGAGGCCATCACCATGTCCACGGTCAACTCCTCGCGCGGGAAGACCTTGACCTTGCCACTCTCCACGTTTGTGGCCGAGATGTAGAGTTTGAAGGCAGTGCATCTGCGCACCCGGTCGAAGTCGATGCTCTCCTCCACCAGCTCGCGCAGCGGGTTCCTGTTCATCGGGTTGAGTTGATAGGGCGAGGCCAACCGGGTCATCGCGTCCATCATGTGATAGACCGGGTTGTGATCCAGCCCCCAATAGCCGGTCAGCATGTCGTAGGGCGTCCGCTTCAGCGGGCTGTCCTTGGCGCCGTCGCTCATGCATTTCCAGAAATGATCGAGCGCGGTGCGCCCGCCTTCGGGGCCGTCGCGGTTGAAGCCTTCGGCCAGTGCCACCGCGTTCATCGCCCCCGCCGACGTGCCCGAGACGCCGGCGATCTGCAGCCGCCCGTCCTCGAGGATGCGGTCAAGCACCCCCCAGGTGAAGGCGCCATGCGCACCTCCGCCCTGCAGCGCGAGGTTTACGGGTTTGGGTTTCTGCGCCATGGGATCAATCCTTTTCTTCGGTTGGGAATGCGCTGACCGCGCGGCGCTCAGGCCAGATAATCGTGCACGACGCGGCCGTAGGGCAGCGACAGATCGGCGATGATGTGCTGGCCCTCGACGATCCGGCGCACCGGCAGGTCCGCCACCGGCGCGTTGACATGCGGCACGAGGTGCAGCCGCGCGCGGCCGCGCGGCGGTCTTGGCCAGTTTCCTGGCGCATTCGTCGGGATCGTCGCAGGCGGTTTCATGTTTGTAGACCATCGTGCCCATCGCTACCCGCTGCCCGGCATAATTGAGCGTGCCGGTCAGCGTGTCCTTTTCCACCCGTAGGGATGGCTCGCCCCAGCGTTTTGGAAAGCCCCAGATCTCGCGCCCCGCGGTGATCGGCGGCTCGATGTCGAGAAACATCATCGCGGTGTAGTTGACCGGCTTGCCGTCCAGCAGGCAGGGGATGACGATGCCGGATTCCTGATAGGCGCCGAAGCCGGAGCTGTCGGGCATGTCGATCCACTCGTAGACCACGGTGTTCGAGCCGTCGGGTTCCAGCGGCTCTGGCACCATTGCGCGGATCGCCTCCGGGTCGCTCTCATAGATGACATTGAAATATTGTCGGTCGATAAAGCGGTAGGGGCCGTGCGGATAGCTCGGATTGCCCGGCGGCATGCCGGCGAGCGCGAGGATATCGTCCTTGTTCATGGGATCCGTGTCCTTTGTCTGCTGACGTCAGTCCATCCGCCAGCCGTGGCTGACCACGATACTCTGGCCGGTCAGCGCGTTGCTCGGGAAGGTGGCGAGAAAGAGGGCGGTGTGGGCCACGTCCTCGACGGTGGTGAATTCCTTGTCGACGGTCTCGCCCAGCATCACCCTGTTGACGACCTCCTCTTCGGAGATGCCGAGGTCTCTGGCCTGTTCGAGATCACATTGGTGCGCACACCCTTTTCGCCGCCTTCCTTGGCGATGGTCCGGGCCAGGCCCATCAGCGCGTGCTTGGCCGAGACATAGGGCGCCTTCAGCGCCGAGGCCTCCTGCGAGTGGACCGAGCCCATGTAGAGGATCGTGCCCGACCTCTGTTTGTACATCTGGGGCAGCACCGCCTTCGAGGTCAGGAACGCACCATCGAGATGGATCGACACGACCTTGCGCCATTCTTGATAGCTGAATTCCTCGACCCGCTTCACGATCTGGATGCCGGCGTTCGAGACGAGGACATCCAGACGCCCGCAATCCTTGATTACCTTGTCGATGCCGCGCTGCACGGCGTCGGGGTCCGTCACGTCCATGTCGACGCCCATGTGCCCGTCGCCGAGCGAGTTTGCGGCCTTCTTCGCCGCATCGAGGTCTATATCGGCGATCGCCACCCTGCCGCCCGCCGCCGCAAAGGTCTTGGCGATTTCAAGACCGATGCCGCTCGCACCGCCGGTGATGACGCAGATCCTGCCGTCGAGTTTCATTGTGGTTTTGTCCTTGCTTGATGCTGAGAATAACGAACCTGTCAGCCGCACGGCGCGCGGATGACAGGTTTGTGCGATGAGACCCGGATCGGGTCGGAGACCTGTCCGGGAAACCTCAGGCCGCCAGGCGACCGCGGATCGGGTAGTCGTTGTCGCGAACGAATTTCAGCCCCTTTGCGAGGCCTGCGAGGTCGGGTCGCGCGAACGGCGCGTTGGAAATGTCCACGACCTGAAGCAGGCCCTCGGCGTTGATCACGAACACACCCGGTTCGGCAAAGGGACGGTCCGTCTCCTTCTCGGAGCGCGGCTCCGACACATAGAGGCCGAGCGCCTGCATCTGCGCCACCGTCAGGCCGTAGCCCATGGGGAATGTCACGCCGATCGCGTCTGCGAAACTGCGGGCGCGATCCTCCGGGTCACTGGAAACCGCGGCGACTCCAATCCCTGCCTTTGCGAATTCGGGCGCGGTGCGCTCGAGTTCCGCGAGATAGGTCTTGCAGATCGGGCAGTGCTTGCCGCGATAGACCACCACCATCTGCCAGTCGTGATCGTCGGCCGGCTTGCCGAGGGTCAGGTCGCCGCCGCCGAGGCGCGAGACGCTGATCTCGGGAAGGTGTTCGCCGGATTTGAGCTTGTCGGTCATGGTCATCTCCTTCAATTTGCAGAACTTCGGCGCTCGGCTCTTTGCCGAGACATGGCCGATGGTTGTTCCCGAGCGTCAAATGATTGACTGCGAACTGCGCTGGCACGGCACCGTCGGGGTGCCATGCCGGTCCGTGCTCAAACCCCGGACGGACGCAATGTCCGTCGCACAAGTGCAGTTGGCGGTCAGGCGCGGCCACTGCAACCGATCTCAATGGATCGTGAAGCGAGCTCTGGCATGCCTCAGATAGTCGTCGCGGATCCGCGGTGCAGCAACATGGCGTAAACGCCACCGAGAACGGCGCCGAACACGATGTGCATCACAAGCGTCATGACCGGGGCCATCATGCCAAGCTGCATGCCGAAAAACCCGGCGCCCGCCATCGGCATCATCGCCACCATCATGATCAGCCAGGCGCCGATGCCGAAGACGACGCCCTTCAGCCAAAACTCCCCGCCGGGCAGGTGCGGCTCAAGGAGTGCGAAGGCGCCCCCCCAGATGACGGCACCGATCATGAGGTGAACGCCCCAGGCAATGGCCGCCGACACTCCCATCATCATCGCGATCATACCGATCGGATCCAGCGCGGGCATCACGCCCATTGCCCCCTTCATGAGCATCAGAAGCGAGAGGACGATGGTTGCCGCAAGACCGGCGAGCATTCCTTTTGCTATATTCGTCATGGTGATGGACTTTCCTGGTTGCCGCTCAACTGGCGGCGTGAGGGCCCGGGAAACGGTTGCGTTTCCCCGGCGTGCGGTGTCAGGCGACAGGTTC
>PHEG01000603.1 GCA_002842835.1 Alphaproteobacteria bacterium HGW-Alphaproteobacteria-2
CGCGAAGAAGGTCAACTCGGCCATCTTTCCCGGCCTCCAGGGCGGGCCACTGATGCACGTGATCGCCGCCAAGGCCGTGGCCTTCGGCGAGGCACTGCGACCGGAATTCAAACTCTACGCGCAGCAGGTGGTGGCGAATGCGCGCGCACTGGCCGACGAGTTGATGAAGGGTGGTCTCGACATCGTCACCGGCGGCACCGACACGCATCTGATGCTGGTCGATCTGCGCCCCAAGGGGGTGAAGGGCAACGCCACCGAAAAGACGCTCGGCCGCGCGCATATCACCTGCAACAAGAACGGCATCCCCTTCGACCCGGAAAAGCCCACCGTCACCTCCGGAGTGCGGCTCGGCACGCCCGCGGGCACCACGCGCGGCTTTGCCGAAGCCGAGTTCCGGCAGATCGGCCGGTGGATCACCGAGGTGGTGGACGGGCTCGCCGCCCATGGCGAGGATGGAAATTCCGCCGCCGAGACCAGGGTCAAGGCCGGGGTCGCCGATCTCTGCGCGCGCTTCCCGCTCTACGACGGGCTCTGATCTCCGGTCACCCGGGCGTAGAGTGCGGACAGCGTCTCTTTGAGCAGCGATCCTCGCCCGCCCGGCACCCGGTCAAGGAACGCCGCCTCATGGGCGCGCGCCTGTGTGATCAGCCGCGCGGCGAGGTTCCGCCCCCCATCCGTCAGAAAGACCCGAACGCGCCGCCCATCCTCGGGGTCGGCGCGCCGCGCTACCAGCCCGCGTGTCTCCATCTGCGCGATGATCCGCGTCAGCCGCGACTGCTCGATGAGAGAGAGCGCTGCGAGATGGGTCACCATCTGCCCGTCGCGGTCGTTCAGGCAGGCCAGCACGCGCCATTCCGGAACGCGCAATCCTTCCGCGCGCACCTGCGCGTGGAACTCCTCGCTTGCCAGCGCGCTGACCGAGGCGAGCAGAAAGAGCGTATAATCGGTAACGAACCCGCCTTTCCCCTCGCCCATGCCAGCCCTTTCATCTTTCCCGAAATACTC
>PHEG01000079.1 GCA_002842835.1 Alphaproteobacteria bacterium HGW-Alphaproteobacteria-2
TGGCACCACCACCGGCTGGGCCATCCGTGGCTTTGACGGTCTGATCACCAGCGGCACGGCATCGTTCAAGCCCGGCCGCTTCGACGGCGGCGGCATGCGTTTTCTGCGGTTCACCAACTGGCTGACCGAACTCGACCGGCTGTCCGGGCCGATTGCCGCGATCTGGTTCGAGGAGGTTCGCCGCCATGCCGGCACCGACGCGGCGCATGTCTTTGGTGGTCTTCTCGCCACGCTGACCGCATGGGCGGAATTGCGGGGTATCCCGTACAGCGGCGTACCGGTTGGCACGATCAAGAAACACGCCACTGGCCGAGGTAATGCGCCGAAGCAGGCCATGATCGACGCGGCCCGCGCCCGGGGCTTCAGCCCGGCGGATGATAACGAAGCCGACGCCATCGCGATCCTGCTCTGGGTGCTGGAGACCCGGGGAGGTGTGCAATGAGCGGCATGCGGTTCACGCCCAAGGGCTACGGCGGACACCGCCGCAACCCCGACGAGGTCAAGCGCGACGGCTGGAAGGAACAGGGCCTGCTGGCCATCGCCATCGACGATCACCGCCTGACCTGGCCCGAGCGCGAGTTGGTGCGCCAGCTCGGCGAGCGGCTCTACGGCAAGCGGGAACGGGAGGCGCGTCATGGGTGAGTGGACCACAGCGCAGGTGCAGGATCGGCTTGAACTTGCGGCGGGCGTGATGCGGCAGATGCCGGGCGTGATGCCGCAGGGCTTCTTCAACGCCTGGCCGGAGTATTTCCACAGCTTCGCCGACAAGGTCGGTCAGGAGCCGCAGATGCGTCGCCCGAGGCCCAGCCCGCGTCAGATTACGCAGGCCGAGGAAGCGATGCTCTGGCTGCGCTGGCTCGAGCCCGAGGATGGGCGCCTCGTCTGGGCTCGCGCCGACGGCATGGCGTGGAAGCCGATCTGCTGGCAGTTCGGTCTGTCGCGCACGGCCGCGACCAAGCGCTGGCAGTACGGCCTTGCGGTGATCACCTGGCGGCTGAACGGTCGCGTGCCGTCGCCCCGACGCTCGCAGCAGTTCGTCATCGAAAACGCCAATCGCCTGTCAAGAAAAATCGTCCTCTGAGAAAATTTTCGGGTGTACATCGCAGGGCCTTACACATTTCGACGAGGCCGTTAGAAAACGAATATACTCGGGAGAGGAGCGCGCAGGCAGAGGCCGCGCCGCTGGCTTCCGGGGTCCAGTGAAGGGTCCAGCCGGGGTCCAATGGGCTAACCCATTGAGTTCGTGGTTCCTTCCTGGCGATATTCGTATGCTGGCGGGCGAAGCGCGGCACATCGCCAGCGACAGGGCCGGATTTTTGAGAAGCCACCCGGAAGCCACTGCCGCCTGAACCTGCCTTAAGCTCTGCAAATTCAAACCCTTGAACATGGACACCTCTGGTTGCCGCTGGACCCCGCGTGGAGTCCAGTCTGGACGCCGGATTCCACCGGCCAGTAAGTTGGTCTTCAGAAGCCAGCCGTGGCCGAACGTCGGCAGCGGAATTCAGGATGCGGGCGATGACTGGAGCCGGTCGAGCGCCTCGTTGGCCAGGTGTCGTGTCAATTCGCCCGCAGCCATCGGCCGACAGAGCGCTGCCGACTGACCGGACCAGAGCGACATGAACTCGCCCGAACCGCTCGGCTCGGACGCCACCCGCAGAGGCGCCAAGGCACCGCCGGCAAGGGGAAACGCCGGCGCGGCGGACGAGATTGGCCCGACCTCGCGCACCATCCGGTTGAGGATGCTGCGCGCGGGACGCCCCGTGAAGACATTGGTGAGGGCAGTTTCGTGGGCAGCGGCCTTAGCGAGTGCCTGACGATGCGGTTCCGCGATCGTCGCCTCGGGGCTGAACAGGTAGGCAGTCCCGATCTGCACCGCCGAGGCGCCGAGCGTGAGTGCGGCAGCAATGCCGCGCCCATCGGCGATCCCACCAGCGGCGATCACCGGTATCTCAACGGCGTCAGCCACTTGAGGCACGAGCGAGAACGTCCCGATCTGTGTCGCCACGTCCTCGGTGCGGAACATGCCGCGGTGCCCCCCGGCCTCGCTGCCCTGCGCGATGATCGCGTGGCATCCCTCCGCTTCGAGCCATCGCGCTTCGTCTACCGTGGTGGCCGAGGAAAGAACCTTCGCGCCCGTCGCGAGGACACGATCCAGCAGTCGCCGCTCGGGCAACCCGAAATGGAAACTGACCACCTCGGGGCGCAGCTCCTCGACAAGTCGGCAGAATTCGTCATCGAACGGGGTGCGATTCGATGCTTGAATTGGCGCGTCGGGATCAAGTCCGAGCTCTCGGTAATAGGGCGCGAGTTGCCGCCGCCAAGCCGCCTCCTGCTCTGCATCGGGCTCCGGCGAACGGTGACAGAAGAAGTTCACGTTGATCGGGCGATCCGTTCGCTGGCGGATGATGCCGAACTGTCTGCGCACCTTGTCCGGGTCGAGCAGCGCGCAGGGCAGCGATCCGAGTCCTCCCGCCACTGAGACCGCGACTGCGAGGTCTGCGAGCCCGGCACCTGCCATCGGCGCCTGGATAATGGGCAACTCGATGCCGAACAGGTCCTGAATCCGTCGATCGGGCCACATGCTGAGCTCCCCCGCTGCAGTCGTTACGGCTCGAGTATCTCCGATCGGACCGCGAGGTGAAAGGCTCGCGGGCCGGCAATGGCCAAACCTGGACCACCTTATGGAATTGCGGAAATGAAATCATGACCCTCGCCTTCGCCCCAGAGCGGATCGAGACTTGGCCGCTTGCGCGCCTGCAGCCCTACGCGAAGAACGCGAAGGTGCATGGAGCCGAGCAGGTCGCGAAGATCGCCGCCAGCATGGCGGAGTTCGGCTGGACCGTGCCATGCCTTGTGGGCGAGGACGGGGAGCTGATCGCGGGCCACGGGCGCGTGCTGGCGGCAACCCAGCTTGGACTGACCGAAGCGCCGGTGATCGTGCTCGGGCACCTCACCGAGGCGCAGCGCCGGGCCTACCGGATCGCCGACAACAAGCTGACCGAACTCGGCACCTGGGACGAGGCGCAGCTGTCGGCGGAACTGAACGACCTCCTGGCCGAGGATTTCGACCTGTCGCTGGTCGGCTTCTCCGACGGCGAGTTGGACAAGCTGCTGGCCTACGTGCCCGAGGGGGACGGTGAAGACGGTGGCGCCGGGGACTCCGTGCCGCCGGTGACCATCCCCGAACCGCCGCGCAATCCGGCATCGCGCACGGGCGACCTGTGGATCCTCGGCGACCACCGTCTGCTTTGTGGCGACAGCACCAGCGCCGCCGATGTGCGCCGCCTGATGAACGGCGAGCGGGCGATCCTGTTCGCGACCGATCCGCCGTATCTCGTCGACTACGACGGCTCGAACCACCCGACCCGCAACAAGGATTGGTCGGCGTCCTACGGCACCACCTGGGACGACAGTTCGCAGGGCGCGGAGCTTTACGACGGCTTCATCGCCGCCGCCGTCGCCGAGGCCATCGCCGAGGAAGCCGCATGGTACTGCTGGCACGCCTCGCGCCGCCAGGCGATGCTGGAAGCCTGCTGGGAGAAGGCCGGGGCGTTTGTGCATCAGCAGATCATCTGGGTGAAGGACCGCGGCGTCCTGACCCGCTCCCATTACCTCTGGAAGCACGAGCCCTGCTTCATGGGCTGGCGCCGCCCGAACCGCCCGCCGAAAGTGGCGGAGGAAACGCTGCCATCGACATGGGCGCTGCCCAGCTTCGCCAAGGACGACCGACCCGACCATCCGACGCCGAAACCGCTTGACGCCTTCGGAATCCCGATGCGCCAGCACGTCGCCCGTGGCGGGCTGTGCTACGAGCCATTCTCTGGCTCCGGGTCGCAGATCATGGCGGGCGAAGCCAACGGCCGCCGCGTCTTCGCGATGGAAATCAGCCCGGCCTACATCGATGTCGCCGTCGAACGCTGGCAGGCCGAGACCGGCCGCGACGCGATCCTCGACGGTGACGGTCGGACCTTCGTGCAAGTGAGGACCGAGCGGCTGGCCGACAAGGCCGACGCCGCTGCCTGATGGCCGTCTACTACAACGATGCCGATCCCGCGGCCTGCGCATGGCTGCGGGAACTGATCGCTGCAAGGCTTCTGCCCGCGGGCGAGGTGGACGAGCGGTCCATCCTGGACGTGGAGCCCGCCGACCTGCGCGGCTTCGTGCAATGTCATTTCTTCGCCGGAATCGGCGGCTGGCCCTATGCGCTGGGACTCGCGGGCGTAGCGGAGGATCTGTCCGTCTGGACCGGCTCACTGCCCTGCCAGCCATTCAGCCAGGCCGGGCAGCGCAAGCCACACGACCTTCGGTGACACTGGCGGTCATCGACGATAGGGCTGTGCCAGCGCAGCCGGCAGATGCGCTGAGCGCGCTGTGACCACCAGTGCAGCTAACGCCAGCAAATAGGGCAGGGCAATGAATGCCTGATAAGGCACGTCCGGATAGAGTGCCTGAAGCCGGATCTGCCCCGCGTCCGCGATGCCGAAGAGCAGCGCCACCGCGACGACCCCGAGCGGGTTCCAGCGCGCGAAGACGACGCAGGCGATGGCGATGAAGCCGCGACCGGCGACCATGTTCTCGACGAAGCCTGCAAGTTGCGCGGTCGAGAGATAGGCACCGCCCGCCCCCGCCATGGCACCACCGAAAGCTACGCATATCATCCGCAGACGATCGACCGGCACGCCGGCCTTGTCAGCTGCCCCGGGGCTCTCGCCAGCGGCGCGGATCATGAGTCCCCACCCCGTGCGGTGCAGCATCCAGGTCAACGCCACGGCAAGGCCGAGCGCGAGATAGACCAGCGCGTGATGGCTGAAGAACAGCGGCCCGAGGATGGGCAATTCGCTAAGCACCCCGAGATTGACCCGCGCGAAACCCGGCACCTGTCCGGTGCCGCCCTGGCCGAAGATCATCCGGTAGCCCACGCCCGACAGCCCCATCCCGAGCAGGATGAGGGCGATCCCTGAGACGATCTGATCGACTTTCAGCCGGATCGCAAAGTACCCGTGCAGCAGTCCCAGTATTGCGCCACCTGCCAGCGCCGCAGCGAAGCCACCCCAGGGTGAGCCGGTGAGCACCGCGAAGAGCACGGCGAGAAAGGCGCCGACCAGCATGATGCCCTCGAGCCCCACGTTCAGCACCCCGGCCCGCTGGCTGATCGCCTCGCCCATCGCCGCGAACATGAGCGGCGTGGCGAAGCGAACGCCGCTCGCCAGTAGGCCGAGGATCATCATCATGTCCATGCCGCCATCCCCGTTTCCGCCTCCTCAATTTCCGCCGCGCCGCACCGTCATGGCCAGAAACGAGAGGATCACCACCGCCTCGACCACATGCACCAGTGGGAAGGGCACCGAGGTGCTGCGCGCGACCGCCGCCGAGCCGACATAGAGCGCGGCAAATCCAAAGGCCGACACCGGCACCCAGAGCGGGTTGAGCCGCGCACCGTCACCGTGCCGGGACGGATGCCGCCATAGCGCGCCGCCTCGGCGTTGCGGCCCGCGACGGTCAGTTCGTAGCCGTGACGGCTGCGTGTGATCAGCACCCAGAGCACGAGAACCGCAGCGAGCGCGAGCAACAGCGCGGCGGAAATGCGCGTGCCCTCGATCAGCACCGGCAGCCGCATTTCCGCCGCCAGCCGGGCGCTGCGTGGGAAGATGCCCGAAGGTTCCTGCAATGGCCCGCGCAACAGCCAGCCCAGTGCCTGCAGCGCGATGTAGTTGAGCATGATGGTCGCGATGATCTCGTTCACAGCGAAACGCGCGCGGAGTACACCTGCAATGCCGCCCCAGAGTGCACCCCCCGCCATGCCGCCGGCGAGCATCAGCGCAAGCCCCAGAGGCACCGGCAGCCCGGCCAGCACGGGTGCGAGCGCCGCACCCGTCGCAGCCCCGGCCAGAAGCTGCCCGTCGGCGCCGATATTGAAGACATTGGCACGAAATGCGACCGCGATGCCGAGCCCGACGAGGCAGAGGGGGATCGCCCGCGTGATTGCGTC
>PHEG01000604.1 GCA_002842835.1 Alphaproteobacteria bacterium HGW-Alphaproteobacteria-2
GGTGCTTGTTCTGCCCGCCGACATGCCCGAGATCACCACCGAAGACCTGCGCGCAGTGGCCGCCGCTTTCGACGGCGCGCATGTCCTGCGCGGCGCAGGGGCAGACGGCACGCCGGGGCATCCGGTGCTTTTCCCGGCTGCGGCCCTGCCCGCTCTCGCCGCACTCTCGGGCGAGAGGGGCGCGCGCGACCTGGCGGCGGGCGCGCGGCTGGTCACGCTGCCCGGACGCCACGCGCTGACCGACCTCGACACGCCCGAGGACTGGGCCGACTGGCGCGCCGCGCGACCCTAGGGCAGCAGCACGGTGGCGCCGGTTGTGGCGCGCGCCTCGAGCGCGCGGTGCGCCTCGGCCACTTCCGCGAGTGGGAAGCGCTGGTCTATGCGGATCTTCACGGCCCCCGTGAGAACCTTCTCGAAGAGCTCGCGTGCCATCTGCTGGCAGGTGGAATGATCGGCGATATGGGTGAAAAGCGTGGGCCGGGTGATCTTGAGCGATCCCTTCGCCGACAGTTGCGCAACCAGATCGACGGGCGGCACCGGGCCCGAGGCACTGCCGAAGCTGATCATCATCCCCAGGGGGCGCAGGCTGTCGAGCGAGCCATCGAAGGTGTCGCGGCCCACCGAGTCCATCACCACATCGACGCCGCGCCCGGCCGTCAGCTCGCGCACCCGCTTGACGAAATCCTCGCTGCGATAGTTGATGGTGTGCGTTGCGCCATGGGCCTTCGCCAGCGCGCATTTCTCGTCCGTGCCTGCGGTGGCGATGAGCGTGATCCCCTCCGAAGCCGCCCACTGGCAGGCGATCAGCCCGACGCCACCCGCCAGCTTGTAGAGGCCCGAGCGCTGGTAGATGTCGATGAAGTTGAGCCCGCAGGCGTGGTGACGGATGCGTATCTGCCCGGGCCCCGGCTCGCCCAGCGGGCGGTCCGCCAGTTGCAGCACCTCCGGCCCGCCATGGGCCTCTATGATGACGGTGCGCGCGGTCTCTGCCATGGTGTCCTCCCGGTTGCGGTGCGTCCGGCAGACTGGCCTCTGCGGGGGCCGCTGGCAAGGGGTCAGCGGCGCGGCTCTCCGGGCAGTTCCGGGTCGCCCGGATCCTCGAACACCGACCAGTCGTGCGCGGTGCCTGTGGGCGGCAGTTCGGCGCGGTCCACGCTGGTGTGCAGATGCGCCTTGGCGATGAAGAAGGCGGTCACCGGCGCGGTGAGGAAGAGAAAGAGCGTGATCAGCAGTTCGTGGAACGAGAAGCCCTCGCCGAAGACCGCGAACCACAGCATCGAGGCGACGAGCGCGCCGCCCACCCCCAGTGTGGTGGCCTTGGTCGGCGCGTGCAGCCGCTGCATGGGCTGATCGAGTCGTATGAGCCCGAAGGAGCCGACAAGCCCGAAGATGCCCGAGACGACGAGGCAGAAAGCGATGGTAATTTCCGCGATCAGGTCCATCTCCCCCTCACTCGATGATGTCGCCGCGCAGCATGAAACGCGCATAGGCGACGGTGCCGACAAAGCCCACCATGGCGAAGAGCATTGCAGGCTCGAAATACATCGTCGTGTCGTGCAGGACACCGTAGAGGATCAGCAGCGCGATGGCGTTGATTACCATGGTGTCGAGCGCCAGCACCCTGTCGCCCACCCCGGGCGCGCGCACCACCCGCCAGAGCGTGCACAGAAGCCCCACGGCGTAGCAGCCGAAGGCGAAGGTGAGAGCCGCCTCTCGTAGCGCATCTTGATCCCCTGCGCCGTCGCCTCCGGATCGGCGGTATCGAGGCAGTGGACGAGCAGCGCGCGCCCGTCCGCCGAGAGGTCGCTCGACACGGTGCCCGGCGTCATGGTGATCGTGCCCGCCAGCACGGTGATCGCCTCGGGGCTGGTGAGGTCTAGGGGCACCGTAACCCAGTGGGTGCGGATGCGCGCCTTCGGGCGGAAGAGGATGATCGCCGCAACCTGGATATTGGCCAGCACGATATCCCACAGCACCACCAGCGCGTATTCGGCGATCCGCGGCAGGCTGGCGATGCGCGGCCGGTTTGGCCAGTAGGGCGCGGTGATCACCGGGATGACGAGCCCGAGGATCAGCCCGAAGGCGACAGTGCCTGCCGAGACATCGTTGATCAGCATCACCCAGACCACGGTGAGGGTCAGGGTGAGGACCGGATGGGGAACGAGGCGGCCCAGCATCACTCGGCCTCCCGCTGCGGTGCCCCGGCATCGGGCTGCGCAGATACGCTCTCGGCATAATCCATCACCGGCCCCGCGAAGATCGTGAGCGCCGCAAGGGGCAGCAGCGCCGCGCTCGCGGTCGCAAGTGCCAGCACCGGCGGCCGGGCGGCAGGGCGCGCAAGGGGCGCGACCTCGACGGCATGGGCCTTCCAGAAGAGCGTGCTGCCCGCCCGCGCGAAGCCCACCACGGCGACAAGGGAGGTTGCGAGGATCGCACCCCACAGCCACCAGACATGCGCCGAGCCGCGTGCCGCGTCGAGCACCAGCAGCTTGCCCGGGAAGCCCGAGAGCGGCGGCAGCCCGGTCATGCCGATGGCTCCAGCGAAGAAGAGCGCCGCGACCAGCCCCGCCGCGGGCACCGGCGGCGCGGGCAGCAGGCTGCCGCCCGCCGCCCCGCGCCCGCGCATCACCAGATCGGCGACGAGAAAGAGCGCCGCGGCGGCGAAGGTGGAATGAATGAGGTAGAACACCGCCGCCGTGGTCGACCCCGGGGTGAACAGCGCCACCGCGATCATCAGCGTTCCCACCGAGCCGATCACCGCGAAGGCGATGAGCCGCGCGAGCCCCGCCGCACCCAGCACCCCCAGCATGCCGAGCACCAGCGTCACCACCGCGGCGGCGAGCAGCCATTCGCCGATCAGCCCGCCGATCCCCGCGGTCTCGGGCGGGAAGACCAGCGTGCCGAAGCGCAGGAGCGCATAGACGCCGATCTTGGTCATCACCGCGAAGAGCGCCGCCACCGGCATCGGAGCCTGCGCATAGGTGGCGGGCAGCCAGAACTGGAGCGGCACCAGCGCCGCCTTCAGCGCGAAGACGATCATCAGCA
>PHEG01000080.1 GCA_002842835.1 Alphaproteobacteria bacterium HGW-Alphaproteobacteria-2
GGTATCCGATGCAATGCTGATGCTGGAGTTGAGCACACTGGCCGAGATACCGATGGTCAGCGCAATGATGCCACCCGCGAGAACAGCAAAATCCACCGTAACCGCTCCCTGCTCTTCAGGCAGGAAGCCGGGCTTCGGAGTCTCGTCCGGCTGTTCGGCGGACATTGCGTATCCTTTCAGGCACGCGGCATCAGATATTTTATCCACAATCGGCAGGGAAACATGACGGTAGAAAGGCAAAACCGAGGAGATTCGCACATTTTTGCGCAGGTCATGTGCATGCGAGGCCTGTTTCCCGCCGCGCACCTCGGCCTATGTAGGCGCTGACGAACCGGAGCCGCACATGACCCTCGCCAACCGCCACGACCGTTACGGCAGCGTCGCCAAGGCCTTTCACTGGCTGGTCGCCGCGCTCATTTTCACGCAATGGCCGCTCGGCTGGCTCGCTGCGAACTGGCCGATGGACAGCCAGCAGACGCTCGACGAAAAGGTGATGCTGTTCTCGGTACACAAGACGTTGGGCATCGCCATTTTCGCCGTGGCGCTGGCGCGCATCCTCTGGGCGCTGAGCCAGCCACGCCCCGGCCTGCTGAACGCGGACCGGCGGCTCGAGGCGGGGCTGGCCGGAACGGTGCACTGGATGCTCTACGGTGCGCTGGTGCTGGTGCCGCTGACCGGCTGGCTGGAGCATTCCGCGGCCGAGGGATTCGCGCCGCACTGGTGGCCCTTCGGGCAGGACCTGCCCTTCGTGCCCAAGGACGCGGAACTCGCGCGGCTCTTCGCCACTGCGCATGTGATCTGCGTCTTCGTGCTGGCGGGGGCGGTGGCACTGCATGTGGCGGGCGCACTCAAGCACCACCTCATCGACCGCGACGAAACGCTCGCGCGCATGCTGCCCGCCGGTCGCTCGAAGCCGGAACCACCCGTGGCGGGCCCGCGCCACGACGCAGGCCCTATGCTGGTGGCGCTCGCTCTCTGGGCAGCGGCGCTGGCCGGGGCCTTCGCGCTCGCCCGCGCCGAGGACGAGGCCGGGGCCGCACACCTCACCGCCGTGCCCTCGGACTGGCAGATCGAAGAGGGCAGCCTTTCGATCACCATCCGCCAGATGGGGAGCGGGGTTTCCGGGCAGTTCGCCGACTGGACCGCGGCGATCGAGTTCGCCGAAGCCGCCACGGAAGGCCGCCACGGTTCGGTGGAGGTGACGGTGGCGATCGAGAGCCTCACGCTCGGCGGCGTCACCCAGCAGGCGGTGGGGCGCGACTTCCTCGACGCTGCTGCCCTTCGGGCTCGAGATCGAGGGCGATGTGGCGCGCATGGAGGGCGGCGTCACGGTGAACCGCCTGGACTTCGGCATCGGCGAGGCGGTGCGGGACGAGGGCAGCCTCGGCTTCGGTGTCGCCATCGACGTGGCGCTCACCGCCCGGCGCGCCGCGCCGTAGGGAGCGCGTTCACCCCGCCCCTCACACATCCACCTCCTCCACGAACCGCGCGTTCTCCTGGATGTACTGGAAGCGCAGTTCCGGCTTCTTGCCCATCAGCCGCTCGACGAGCCCCGCCGTCTCGCCGGGCTCCGCATCCTCCACACCCACGCGGATCAGCCGCCGCGTGGCCGGGTCCATCGTGGTGGCGCGCAGGTCCTTGGCATCCATCTCGCCCAGGCCCTTGAAGCGGCTCACCTCGATCCGGCCCTTGCCGCCGAGGCCCTCGGCCATCAGCCGCGCCTTCTCGGCGTCATCCACCGCATAGACCCGCCGCGCCCCCTGCGTCAGGCGATAGAGCGGCGGGCAGGCGAGGTAGAGGTGGCCGTGGTCGATCAGCGGGCGCATCTGGGTGAAGAAGAAGGTCATCAGCAATGCCGCGATATGCGCGCCGTCCACGTCGGCGTCGGTCATGATGATGATCTTCTCGTAGCGCAGATCGTCGATGTTGAACTTCGCGCCCAGCCCCGTGCCCAGCGCCTGGCAGAGATCGGAAAGCTCGGCGTTCTGACCGAGCTTCGCCGAGGCAGCACCCAGCACGTTGAGGATCTTGCCCCTCAGCTTGCCGGGCAGGCGCAGCCGCCGCGTGGCCGTCTTGCGCTCGGTCTCCTTCTCGGCGCGGCGGCGGGCGCGCTCCTCGGCCTTCAGCACCAGATGGTCGAGAATCGCCCCGGCCGATTTCGGGTCCGAGGCCAGCCAGTTGTCGAAATGGTCGCGCACCGCCGTCTCGACCAGCCGCTGCGCGGCGGCGGTGGCCAGCCTGTCCTTGGTCTGGCCCACGAATTCCGGCTCGCGGATGAAGAGGCTGACCAGCGCGCAGCCCCCCGCCGCCACATCCTCGCGGGTGATCTGCGCGGCCTTGCGGTTGTTGGCGAGTTCGCCATAGGCGCGGATGCCCTTGAGGATCGCGGCCCAGAAGCCCGCCTCGTGAGTTCCGCCCTCGGGTGTCGGCACGGTGTTGCAGTAGCTCTGGATGAAGCCTTCGCGCGTGGGCGTCCAGTTGACCGCCCATTCCACCGAACCGGGCGTGTCCGGGCCGAAGCGCTGCGTGAAATCGACCCGCCCCGCGAAGGGCCGCTCGGCGTAGGTCGCCGCCCTGCCCAGCGTCTCGGCCAGGTAGTCGGCCAGCCCGCCGGGGAAGTGGAAGCTGGCCTCGAGCGGCGTCTCGCCATCGTCCACCGCCGAGCGCCAGCGGATCTCGACGCCCGAGAACAGATAGGCCTTCGAGCGCGCCATGCGCAGCAGGCGCGCCGGGCGCAGCTTCAGCGTGCCGAAGATGTCGGGGTCGGGATGGAATGTCAGCGTCGTGCCGCGCCGGTTGGGGGCGGCACCCAGTTCCTGCAGCCCGCCCTGCGGCACCCCGCGCGAGAACTCCTGTGCCCAGAGCCGCCGGTCGCGCGCCACCTCGACGCGCAGCCGGTCGGAGAGCGCGTTCACGACCGAGACACCCACACCATGCAGGCCGCCGGAGGTCTGGTAGGACTTGCCCGAGAACTTGCCGCCCGCGTGCAGCGTGCAGAGGATCACTTCCAGCGCCGACTTTCCGGGAAACTTCGGGTGCGGATCGACGGGGATGCCGCGGCCGTTGTCGCGCACCGTTACGGAATGGTCGGCGTGGAACTCCACCTCGATGCGGCTGGCATGCCCCGCCACCGCCTCATCCATCGAATTGTCCAGCACCTCGGCCATCAGGTGGTGCAGCGCGCGCTCGTCGGTGCCGCCGATATACATGCCCGGGCGCTTGCGCACGGGCTCGAGCCCCTCCAGCACCTCGATGGCGGAGGCGTCGTATCGGTCCTCTCCCCCGGCAGAGAGCAGGTCACGCGCGTTCATGGGCAATGCTCGATCCATGGTTCTTGATTGTCCGCCACCATACCTCGCACGCCCACCCCCCGGCAAGCGATCTGCCGGTTGCGGGCGCCGCCGCGCGGCCTTAGGAGGGGCGCATCAGGCAGGAGACCCGGACATGCAGGACGAGCACGACGTCATCGACACCAGCCGCGTCACCCGCGAGGAACTGCGCGCCTTCATCGAGCGCTACGAGCGTCTGGAGGAGGAGAAGCAGCAGATCGCGGGTCACCAGAAGGAAGTGATGGCCGAGGCCAAGTCGCGCGGCTACGACACCCGGGTGATGCGCAAGGTGATCGCGCTGCGCAAGAAGGACCCCCAGCAGTTGAGCGAGGAGGAGGCGATCCTCGAACTCTACAAGCAGGCGCTCGGGATGTGAGCCGTTTGCGGCTCAGGGCGCGATGAAGCGTACCCTCGGCATCGCCTGGATGCGCGCCACGTCTTCCTCGTAGATCTCGGTCAGCGCGGCGACATAGCTTTCCGACCAGCCGGTGTGTCCGATCTCCATCTCGATCGCGTCTTCGCGCGCGAACTTGTCGAGGAATGCCCAGACGATGCGCATGTGCTGCGCTTCGTCTCGCGGCGGATGCTGGGCGATGTAGGCGCGCAACCGACGGATGCCCTCGGCCGTCATCAGCCCGGCGAAGAACTCGTCCGACCCCTCCAGCGTGAAGCCGGGACCGCAGCCCCCGACGGCGCGCAGCACCTGAAGCCAGACGAGCGGCGTGTCCTCGTTGCACCAGAGCGTGAAGCGCGCGCCCGGCACGGCCTGCACCATGCGCGCAACGCACTCCGACCAGCGCAGCGTCAGCGGGTCCACCTCGGCGAGCAGTTGGGAGAAGCTGCCCCTGCCGATGCGCTGGTGCAGTGCGGGCAAGAAGGTGGCCGGGCAGCGCAGCGCCAGCAGGAACTCCACCTCGTCGCCATCGAATAGCGCGGCGAGTCGCGCGATGCGCGCCCCCGCATCAGGGTAGAGTACGCCATCCTGGAGCACCTGCCCCGCCGGACACAGAAGCGAGTCGACCGAGAGCACCAGCCGCTCCACCCTGTCCATGTCGGCGAGCGCGTCAATCAGCGCGCCCTTTGTCTCGGCATTCCAGTCGCCCGATGCCTGTGCCTTCAGCGCCTCCGCGAGCACCGCACGGAACCGCCCTGGCCCGGGCAGCGCGACGCCCTGGTCCGCAAAGCGCTGGGCATTGAGCGCGAGGCATTTGAAGATCTGCGCCTCGTCCGTCACATGGGCCCCGAGGTGGTAGGCGATCTGCATGGGTTTCATCCCCGTGCCCGCTTGCCGGGCCGCTTCGGGACTAGCGCCGCTTTTCTGGACAGTCAAACCGCTTTGCGCTATCGCCCGGGCCCATGACAGCCCCGCTGCGCTCCGCCCGTCTGCGCCCTGCCGCCGCCGACCCGTGGTCGCTCGGGGCGCTGGCGATCGCGGCGGCGGTTCTGGCGCCGCTCGTGGCGGTCCTGTGGATCGCTTTCCAACCTACCGAGAACATCTGGCCGCATCTTCTGGCCACCACGCTGCCGCGCTATCTCGAGAACACGCTGGTGCTGATGGTATCGGTTGGCCTGCTGACGGCTGTTGTCGGCACGGTCTGCGCCTGGCTCGTGGTGATGTACCGCTTTCCGGGGCGGGCCTGGCTCGAATGGGCGCTGCTGCTGCCGCTCGGGGTGCCCGCCTATGTGGGCGCCTACGCGCTGGTCGATGTGCTGCAATATGCCGGGCCCGTGCAGGGCGCACTGCGCGCCCTCTTCGGCTGGACCTCGGCGCGCGACTACTGGTTTCCGGAGATCCGCTCGCGCTGGGTGGCCGCGCTGGTGCTTTCGGCGGCGCTCTATCCTTACGTCTATCTTCTGGCCCGCAACGCCTTCCGCGACCAGGCTGGCAGCCGCTTCGACGTGGCGCGCGCGCTGGGCGCCGGGCCCTTCGCCAGGTTCTGGCGCGTCGGCCTGCCGCTGGCACGGCCCGCCATCGCCACCGGCGCGGCCATCGCCATGATGGAGACGGTGAGCGATTTTGGCACCGTGGCCTATTTCGGCGTGCAGACGCTGACCACCGGCATCTTCTCGGTCTGGCTGGAGAGCTACAACGCGGGCGGCGCGGCGCAGATCGCGCTTGTGATCCTTGGCCTCGTGCTCGTGCTCCTGGGGCTCGAGCGCGCATCGCGGCGCAAACTGCGCTTTCACGGTTCGACCCGCGGCCAGCATCCGCTGCGCCCCGAGACGCTTGCTGGCTGGCGCGGGCGGGCGGCCTGCGCCGTCTGCCTCGTGCCGTTCCTCGCCGGGCTGGTGCTGCCGGTCTCGGTGATCGGCTGGCACGCGGCGCAGAACAGCCGCGGCTGGCTCGACGAGGCGCTTTTCGCCGCGCTCGCCAACACGCTGCTGGCCGGGGGCGCGGCCGCGGTGATCTGCGTGGCCGCGGGACTCTTCATGGTCTATGGCGTACGGCTGACGGGGCAGGCCCTGCCGCGCCGCCTGCTGCCGGTCACCACGCTGGGCTACGCTGCGCCCGGCGCGGTGCTGGGCATCGGCATCCTGATCCCGCTTGCCGCCTTCGACCACATGCTGGCCGATGCCTGGGCCGCGCTGACCGGCCACGACCCGGGACTCATCCTCACCGGCTCCGCGGCGGCGCTGGTGATCGCCTGGGTGGTGCGCTTCTTCGCCATCGCGCAGGGTGCCGTCGATGCCGCGATGGGACGCATCGCGCCATCACTGCCGATGGCCGCGCGCGCCCTGGGGCAGAGCCCGCGCGGCACGCTCATGCGGGTGCATCTGCCGCTGATCCGCGGCTCCATCGCCACGGCGCTTCTGCTGGTCTTCGTCGATTGCGTGAAGGAGTTGCCCGCGACACTCCTGCTGCGCCCCTTCAACTTCAACACGCTGGCCACGCGCACCTACGAGCAGGCCTCGCTCGAGCGCATCGCCGAGGCCGCGCCCGCGGCGCTGATGGTCACGCTGATGGGGCTCGCCGCGGTGCTTCTGCTCGCACGCACGAACCGCTGAGCGGCTGCGCGATTGTGGACGGCACCCCGGGCATGCATTACTTCCCGGGAAAGCCGCGAGCACGGAGACCGCGATGCCCACCCCGATAATCGATTTGCTGGAGAGCCGGGCGGGCGAGAAGTTCGCGCTTCACGAACGGCATCTCAACGCGCAGATGGTGCGTGTGCTGCGCACCATCGGCTACGACCGGGAATATGTGCGCGCTACCGGCCCGCATCTCTACGACGCCGAGGGCAACCGCTATCTCGACCTGCTCAGCGGCTTCGGCGTCTTCGCGCTGGGGCGCAACCACCCGCATGTGGTGGCCACGCTGCGCGACGTTCTTGGAGCGGAATTGCCCAACCTCGTGCAGATGGATGTCTCGCTGCTCTCGGGCCTTCTGGCCGAAAAGCTGCTCGCCACCTGCCCCGAGGGGCTGACGCGTGCCTTCTTCTGCAACTCGGGCGCCGAAGCGGTGGAGGCAGCGGTCAAGTTCGCCCGCTGCGCTACGGGCCGTGGGCGCGTGCTCTACTGCGAGCACGGCTATCACGGGCTGACCATGGGGGCGCTCTCGCTCACCGCCGACCCGATGTTCCGCCAGGGCTTCGGCCCGTTCCTGCCGGGCTGCGAGTCGGTGCCCTTCAACGATCTCGCGGCGCTGGAGCGGGCACTCGCCCAGGGCGACGTGGCGGGGTTCATCGTCGAGCCCATCCAGGGAAAGGGCGTGAACCTGCCCGAGGAGGGCTATCTGGCCGAGGCCGCAAGGCTCTGCCGCCACAACGGCGCACTCTTCATCGCCGACGAGGTGCAGACAGGTCTTGGGCGCACCGGGCGGATGTGGGCGGTGGAGCACTGGGGCGTGGCGCCCGACATGCTGCTCTGCGCCAAGGC
>PHEG01000001.1 GCA_002842835.1 Alphaproteobacteria bacterium HGW-Alphaproteobacteria-2
GTTCGGCGCGTCCTCGTCGCCGGTCTTCATGTCGGGGAACAGATCGACGCCCTGACGGGCGGCCTGCGCCTGGATGATCTCGAGGCCGCGGGCATCGCCAAGTTCCGCGATGCGGTGCAGATCGCCGCGCAGCCCCTCGGGATAGCTGTCCTCGGCGCCGGTCAGCAGCTTCTCCAGCGCCTCGCGGGCGGCATCCTCCTCCTGGTCCAGCAGGTCGACGGAGAAGCCCTTGTACTTGCCCTCGTGCCGCGCCAGCAGCGGCTTCATCAGGGCGAGATCGATGGTCTTGATGAACCGGGGGTTCACGAACTTCTTCAAATTTCCGGCCACGACGAATCCCCTTTCCTGCGAAACCAGTGTTCTTGATACGTTCTTTCATACGATTCTTCAACCTTTGCGGGATCGGCTGGGACGCTTTCCGACATCGACGAGTAGAGGCCAGAGGAGACAACCGCTCCGAGGCCCCATGAAACGCCCCAATCCGCTGCCACCCGACCAGATGACCCCCGTCGAGCGCCGCGCCGAGCTGTGCGGCCTGCTGGCGCTCGGGCTGGTTCGGTTGCGGATGCGCGATCGGGACAAAGTATCTGATAATACTGGAGAACGTTGCCTACACTATCCGCCCGACCAATGCCGTCATGCAACTCCAACTCACCGGAGAACCGCATGACGACGCACGATCCCATCCCCGCGCGCCTGGCCGCGCTCAAGACCGCCACGACGCCGGAGCTGAAGGCGCAGTGGCGCGAACTCTTCGACAGCGAGCCGCCGCCGTTCAACCGGCGCTACCTGGAGAGCCGCATCGCTTATCGCATCCAGGAACTGGCCTATGGCGGGCTGAAGCCCGAGACGGTCCGGCGGCTGGAGCGGCTGGGCGAGGAAGTGGACGGCGGCGACAGCAAGAAGCGCAGCATCCGCGCCGATCGCGACCGCCCGATCACCGGCACCCGCCTCCTGCGAGAGTGGCAGGGCGTCGAACAGATCGTCACCGTCACCGCCGACGGCTTCGAATGGCAGGGGCGGCCGTACAAGTCGCTCTCCGCCATCGCGCGCGCGATCACCGGCACGCGCTGGAACGGGTGGACCTTCTTCGGGCTGAAGAACCACAGGGGGCGGAGATGACGAAGCCACCGGAAAAATCGAAGGTCGTCCGCAAGCTGCGCTGTGCGGTCTACACCCGGAAATCCTCAGAGGAAGGGCTGGAGCAGGAGTTCAACAGCCTCCACGCCCAGCGTGAGGCCTGCGAGGCCTACATCGCCAGCCAGCGGTCCGAGGGCTGGGTGCTGGTTCGCGATCAGTATGACGACGGCGGCATCTCCGGTGGCACGCTGGAACGCCCCGGATTGAAGCGGCTGCTGGAGGATATCGAGGACGGGCTGGTCGACGTAGTGGTGGTCTACAAGATTGACCGCCTCAGCCGCTCGCTCGCCGACTTCGCCAAGCTGGTCGAGGTGTTCGACCGGAACGGCGTGACCTTCGTCTCGGTCACGCAGTCGTTCAACACCACCACGTCCATGGGGCGACTGACGCTCAACATCCTGCTCAGCTTCGCCCAGTTCGAGCGCGAGGTGACCGCCGAGCGCATCCGCGACAAGGTCGCCGCCAGCCGCAAGAAAGGCATGTGGATGGGCGGGGTGCCGCCCTACGGCTACCGCGTCGAGAACCGCAAGCTGGTCATCGACGACGAGAGCGCCGCGCATGTGCGCTGGATCTTCGCCCGCTTCCTCGAGATCGGGTCCTGCACCGAACTGGCGCGGGAGGTCGGCGCTCGCGGGATCCGGACGCCGCGCGGGAACAGGATCGACAAGAAGTACATTTATCGGATGCTCAGCAACCGCGCCTACATCGGCGAGGCAGTCCACAAGGGCGACAGCTATCCCGGCGAGCACGACGCAATCATAGACCGCGAGATGTGGGACAAGGTTCACGTCATCCTGCAGGAAAGCCCCCGCAAGCGCGCCGCCCGCACCCGCGCCGACACGCCAGCGCTGCTGAAGGGGCTTCTCTTCGGTCCCGACGGCGCCGCGTTCTCACCGACGCATACTCGGAAGGGCGACAAGCTGTACCGCTACTACGTCAGCCAGACAGTGCTGAAGCACGGTGCCGGGTCATGCCCCGTGGGCCGCGTGCCAGCAGGGGAGATCGAGGCCGCGGTCATCGACCAACTCCGCGCCGTGTTCCGCCAGCCCGAGGTCGTGGCGGGCACGTGGAAGGCGGCGCGTGCCCACGCCGACGACGTCTCCGAGGCCGACGCCCGCGCGGCGTTGCAGCAACTCGACCCACTTTGGGACGAACTTTTCCCGGCCGAGCAGGCGCGCATAGTCACGCTGCTGGTCGAGCGCGTCGATATCGGCACGAACGGGCTCAACTTCCGGCTCCGGATCGACGGCCTTGGAGGGCTCGCGCGCGAGATGCTGTCTGGCAGCATCGGAGCAGCGGCATGACCCGCGCGACGGCGGTCCCCGAGATCGTGACGCTCCACGTCCCGTTCAGCGTCGCGAAGCGCGGCGGGCGGAAGGAGATGCATCTGCCGGAAGGCGCCGCACAGGCGCGAAGGACGGACAATTCGCTGGTGAAGGCGCTGGCCCGCGCCTTCCGCTGGAAGCGCCTGCTGGAGTCGGGCGAGTTCGCCACCATCGCCGAACTGGCCCAGCGCGAGGGGATCGCGCCCTCCTACATGACCCGCATCCTGCGCCTGACCCTGATCGCGCCGGACATCGTCGAAGCGATCCTTGACGGTACGCAGGGGCCGGGCGTGACGCTGGCTCAAATCTCAGAGGGGCTTCCCGTCGAGTGGGAAGAGCAAAGCAAACTCTTGTCGAGAGCGGCACAAGCTGATGTCGGTTGGGCTTGCGTGCAACAACGAAGGCAATCGCACTCTATCGGAGCGCGACGCTGATTCGTTCGACAACCTCGCCAAGGTGACGCCGCACCATCTGTTCATCCACGACAATCGCATTCGCCTTATACGTCCCAAAAATGGGGATATCGCGAGCGACTGGTGAGTGGATGTCGATCAAGGTCTCGGCGCCATCTGATTTGCGCCGAATGATCAGCGGTGCCTTGATCGCTGGGATGGTATGAAATGCCCGTGTGATCTCGAAATGGCCACCTAGCTGACGCTCAAGTTCGTCGCCGAGGACGATGAGGGCCATTGCCGCACGCTCTGGCGAAAATGTTGGCGTGTCGCCGGTAAGTATGTGGCCGAGGATTTGCGCGCCGACGTGTCGATCGAGCATGGCGTGGTCGAGCCGGTTTCGGAAGCTGCGCAGACAGCGGTAGCAGGAGGAATCGCACTGCTCAGAGCAGGCATCAAGGATACCTAGTGCAGTTTGGAACAATTCGAGGCCGCGTGATGCCAATTGCGGCGAGAATCCTGCGCCACCCGCCAGTGTGTCGTACAGGAAGACCTCAATTAGCGTACCGGTGGCGCCCGCATCGCTGTTCAGCGCCGGGCGATACTCGGCTAGGATTTCACCCACCTCTATCTCGAGTAGGCGGCATGCCGCCTTCGCCAAGGCTTCACAAATCGTCCGCATCGCCGAGAGGGTTTCTGAATTCGTAGGTGGCAGCCGGAACGGACCCTCAAGCCGAAGCGCGAAAAGCGCAATGTCGGTCGGGAAGTCGGCCCCAAGCACGACGCCTCGCCAGGGAATTCCATCGCAGAGCGTCTGCTTGTCGTTCGGATAGGGAAGTGGGTGGGGCTGGCGAATATTGTCGACTGGCGCGCTTACCGATTCGATGCGACCGCATTTTGTGCAATAGTCATAGCCGTCGCTGTCAGGGCCTGAGTTCGACACCAAGAGCCTGGGGCGAGCCTCCATCGCGGTTAATCGGGGATTGAGCGCCATCCCGCCGGTGCCGCCGGAGGGCATCACCAACTTCGCACGGGTGGCATAGGCCGTCTCATTCGGTTCGTCCGGAGTTGAAGGTGCCAACTGATACCAAGGGTGTGCAAAGCCCGGGGGGCGGAACCAAGGCTTGGCCGGACCGAAGCTCTGCGGCGTCTTGCAGGCCTCGCAAGTAATCAATTCACCACGGCGGTCGTTGTCATAAGCTTCGGTCATCGCGTGGCCGCAGCGGCTGCACTCGGAATAGAGTCGGCGCTTACCCCAAGCATTCCGGCGATCTTCGCGATAGGGCGAATAGATCGCCCGTGATGTATATTGTTTATTGTTGATCCAAATCTGCTTGTTAGGAGCATATTGCGACAACGCGATATTGAGCCCTTGGCTTGGCGCAAACTCCATCTTTGCCCGATATGCCGTGGACTTTGGACTGAACACGTAGAAGGGCGCGACATCGGTCGGGAAGGCGTAGCGCGGGAGCACGCCCCAGTAGAGCAGCCGATCGAGCAGATTGTCGGCGGCGGCATCAACCAGCGCATCATTGTCGGGCTGCGGATCAAGCTCGGGTGGTGATGCGTCCGGGTCAGGCGATTGCTTCGGATCATCGGCGCTAACCCAAGGCGCTACCTCCAGCGGATCCTCGTCCTTGTCTTCCTCGCTCTCGGCGGTTGGCGGCAGTGGCGAGGCTGCGGTCCCGTCGATCGCCTCGTCGACCGCACCCAGCAGATCAGCCGAAAATGTGCCGAGCAGCACGGCGCGGTCCTCGCTGCTTAATTCGCTCGGCAACCAGCGATCTATTGCTTCGGTCAGAGCCGCATAATCTTCTTGAAGCCACGCGGCGAGATCGGCTCGGCTGAGTGGCTTGGAGGGATCCTTGAAGTCGCCAACCGTCCCTAGCACCGAGAAGAGATTGGCGAGGCTCTCGTCGGACAAATCAAGGGTCTGCATGCGAGCCTCATGATAGCGCTGCAGGAGGAACGCGCGGATATGCCGCCGTGCGATGTTGGGATTCTCGAGGGTCAGCCGGGGATCGATCACCTCACCACGGATCATCTCTCGTGGGCTGGTGAAATAATGATCGTCATGGCTGTCAGCACTGCCGAACGCGATGACCGTAGCAACTGCGTTGCCGCGTCGGCCGGCACGGCCAGCACGTTGCTGATAGTTGGCGCGGCCCGGCGGCATGTTGCGTAACGCGACGCCCGAAAGAGCGCCGATGTCGATGCCGACCTCCATCGTCGTGGTGCTGCTGAGCACGTCGATGCTGGTGGTCTTGTGCTGGTCGATCGCCTTCCAGGCGAGATCGATATCTTGGAACTGCATCTCATGATGCTCTGCGTGGGAGAAGGCCTCATCGGCCTGTGCAGCGTTGAGTTGCGCAGTATGTTCTGCCGCAATCAGCGACATGAGTGTCGGATGCTCGATCGCCAAGGCTTCCATCACGGGACTACGGTAGAAACCCTTCCGGGCATTGAATACGAGATCGGCGTCGGGATCGAAGGCTTGAACGTTTGAGGAACCGCAGTCGACACATACCTGAACAGTTTCGATCGGGCGATGGACCGACGTGCATTGCGCGCACCTCCGCCAATCGCCGCCTAGCACCAGCGACAAGTTGCGAGCCTCCATCCGCCGTCCAGCGGGGGGATCTTCGGTGAAATATTGCAGCAGCGTCGGCAGCCACAGCTTGGCGAAAGCGGTCTTGAGCGGGCCCGTCGAGAACACATACTTGAGCGAAGTGAACACACCTTTGTGTGCGCGAACGATCTGGCCGGGGCCCCACCAACTGTCGGGCATGTCGCGGAACCAGACGCCATTCTTACGCATCCAGGCTCGCAGCCAAACGCGCACGACGGCGATTTTCTGGTCCGGCGTCGCTGCGAGGCCCGGCAGATCCGGCAACTCGAGCAACTTCTTGGTAACTCCGGGCGCCTCGACTAGCGAAGCGATGGCTAGCGGCTCAAGCCCCAGAATATTGTCTCGAAGAACCTCGAAGATCGCCTTCGTTAGATTGGCAGGCGGCTTTTTTCCGAGGAGTTCGAACAATTGCGGCGTATCGGGGATCTCGCCGGATGGCGTGTTCTCGACGCGTGGCATCGTTTCTGGGCCTTCGAGCTCGGGCCGCAAACGTACGTCGAGACGGTAGGCGGCGACGACGACCGCCAGCCAAGCGCGATCAAGCGTTAGCGATGGCCCGAAACCTGGGTGCTGCATGAGATCGCGATATCCGACCGGTAGCAGGGCACGCAGCGTATCTCTCAGCGAGAAGAGTTGCAGCGTCGGGGCCAGGCGCGCGGCCACTTGGCGCGAGTCAGAGAAGACCAGCACCTTGCGGCCACGTAACGGCGCGAACTCAGTCGCCGGCGTGGGCCCGGGCGGCTGAACCTTGATCTGGGCGGCGAGGAGCGCCTGGAACGGTTGGTCGCCCTTTGTCACATGGTCCTGAACGCTGGACTTGCCGCCGCGCACCCGCCGACCGCAGCAGCCGCAGGGGACGAACTGTCCGTTCCCGGCGGCCGGGGCGGCTTCGTCGCCGTCCTCGCCATCATCCTCATCGTCCTCGGAATTTGCTGCGCGCGCGGTCAGTGTGGCGGTCTGCGGCGTCAGGTAGACGCTGCGCGTCCGTGGCCCCAGCGGGTCCGGATCAAGCAGGCCGGACATAAGATCAAAGATCCGCTCAAGGCCTTGCGCTGGGGTCGGTGGTGTCTCGAGCAAGAGATCGAGCGCCTGAAACGCAGTGGCAGCGCCGCCTTCGGTAAGTAAGGCCTCGCCAGGATCGGTATAGAGATGCTCCGGGTTGGCGGCATCCTTGACATAGGCGCGTGCATAGGACGTACCGCAGTAGCGACACGTATAGTATTCGAGCACCGGCGCACCGCAATTGCAACGGTTGCGTGGCTGAGCATAGAGGCGTCCGATAGGACCGCCCCGGGTGTTCGGTTCGAGCGTCTCACAGTCAGGGTCCATGCAGGCCCAAAGGCCGGGCAAGCCGCGATGAAACGCATGGACGCGGCAGGGCAGTAAGCTGGCGTCGTTGGGCTTGAGGCGGGCTCGGCTACCGAGCGCGAGCAAAGCGTTGATGGCGCGATCACCAGCGTCAAGGGGTGCGTCAGGGAAGATCAACTCGCGAAGTTCGTCGAAGGATCGTGCCGCGCGCATCGTGTCGTTCACAACCTTGGAGAAAGGCCCATAGGTTTCCAGTGCAGCATGAAGCGCCGGGCCATGGTCGAGCTTCGCGTTGACCCCACGAAAAGCGAGAAAAGGCGCGATGGCCGCGTTGCGCTCAGATTCGCTCTCGGCATAGAACCCGTCGAGGTTAACGCTCAAAAGAGCGTCGATGTCAGCCTTGCTTCCGACTATCGGATCGGGCCGCAGCTTGTAGTCCCCGGGCACTGGGTCGAACGATGCGGGATCGGCACCGCTCAAGGCCGCGCCGAAGACACCCGCCTTGATCTTGCCGACCTCACTGAAGCTGGCGGTGGCACAAATTACCTGAAAGCGCTCGGCTGGGATTTCCAGCCGCTCGCGCAGCCGACGGAGCAAAAGTCCCACCTCTGCGCCCTGAGCGCCGCGATACAAATGCGCCTCGTCAAGGACAATGAGGAATTTCTCGTCTGGACAGGCCTTAAGCCAGGCGCGCGTCCGCTCGAAGATGGGGCGCTCGATAGGGCGCAGCATCATGTACTCGAGCATCGAGTAGTTGGTGATGATCAGATCTGGCGGTGCCGACTGCGCCTCGTAGCGTGTGATGAGTTCGGCATCGTCTTCGAGTGTGACCGCGCGGCGGAACTGTCCCTGGCTGTCGAGCCAGTTGCCTGATCCGAACCAGTCAGCAATACGGCCCTTGGCCGGCCATTTACCTTTCTCGCGCAAGGTCTGAACGAGATCAAACGCGCGCTTGTCCTCCGATGCCACGATCGGTGAACCTTGGGCGTGCCTGTCCGCAGCCTGCTCAAGTTGGACGAAGAAGTCGCCAATCGATTTGAGTCGGCGTCCATCCTTCTTGCGGTTGCGCACCCCCGCGTAAGGGGTCCGGCTGGTGTAGCGGGCGAAAGTCGCCGGCCTACCAGCCCATTGCTCAAACATCTCGATGACGCGCGTGTTGCCAAAGAGCAGGCGCAGGCGCCCGAGTTGGTCGTTCACGAGCGCATTCATCGGATAGAGCACCATCGCACGAACTGCGGCATGCTCGGCAAACTGCTGTGAGCGTTCGCGCGCTTCAATCGCGAGCTTGCCCAGGATCGGCAGCAGGAAAGATTCGGTCTTGCCTGACCCCGTTCCTGTCATAATCATCAGGTTGTGGCCGTCACGCAGTATGGTCCCGATGGCCTCCGCCTGATGAGCGTAGGGCGGATCGAACAGCAGCGGCTTGCCCAGCTTGGGGTCGGACAATCGTTCATAGGCTTCGCGCGCAGCCGCCGGGATGTCGGTCATTTCCGCAAAGCGCGCGCCCGTGACATAGCGCGGCGTCGATTCCAGAAAAGGAATCTGGAAGATGCCTCCGGCCGCCTCCAGCAGTTGCCGGCGCTGCGCGACGACGCCCGGATCGGCGATATGATAGGTCGCCTCGATATATCCCCGCAGTGTCTCATGGAGCGTATCGATCGTTTCCTGGACTGTCGCGCTCATGCGTCTTCCTCATCGACGGCCATCCACAGCAGCGACTGCAGCGCGCCGATCTCTTCGGCGAGCCGCGTCGTCGGCAGCGTGAAGCTGTAGAGGCAGTGAACACCCGCGGCCTTGGTCGCCACGAGCGCCAGACGGCGCTCGGAGAAGGCGGGCAGCGGTGAAAAGAGGTCAAGCGACGCCGTCGCGCCGGTGCGCCGGATACGCACGCGCTGCGGCGCGGCGCGCTCGGCGTCGAGCGCCGCCTGGAGCCGCCAGGCCAGGTCGCAGGGGCGCTGCCGATTATCGTCCGCATAGAGATCGATCAGGCGGCGGGCCTGACCTCGTTCGAGATGCACCAGACTCCAGAGCGACGCACCATAGAGCTGCGGCCGCCTCGCGACGAACATCCCACTCTGGCCGGCAACTGCAGTCCACCGCCCGCGATAGTAGCGAGGATCGCGCGAGCCATCGAGAATCTCAAGGCCATCGACAGCATGATCAAGCGATGGGGCCATGTTGAGCTGCGTGCGCCAGCGCGCGCGATGCGCGGTCGCCGTTTCCGCCTGCGGCGTCCGCAGCCAGGCTTGCTCGCTCAATTGTGCGAGTCCCAGCAGGCGAAGGTGCGCGGCGAGATCGCCTCCGTCCGGCGGCAGCCGGCGCACCATTCCGACTTCTACCACTAGCTTTTCCAGTTCGTCGCTCAGCATGTTGGGATGATCGCCTGCGACACCGAGGATGATGAATTCGCCATTGCTCCGCCGCACAAAGGTCGGAGGCGCCGGCCGCAATACTTCTGCCGGCGCTCCCCAATCGTCCAGCGGCTGTCGCCGCATTGCAAGGATATCTCCATAGACGATCATCTCCTCAAGCGCGGAATTGACCGCTTCGCGCTGATCGCCGAACGGCGCGAGTGGATCCGCCACGAAACGCACAAGGTCGCTTCGTGCTGCCGGTGCGAGAATATGCGCAGCGCGCCGCAGCGCGGGCTTGAGCAATTGGCTGGTCGCGGTAGCCGAAGCAACACCCAACGCTTGAGCGGACCATGAAAGCAGTTCTGAAGGGGAGAGAGTTTGCATCATCCCGCCACCGCGATCGGCGCTTCGTCGGCGCGATCTCTGGCATGCGCGCGAGCGAGATGGGCGCCGCGCAAGAGCGTCCGGTTCGAGAGGAGTCGCTGCGCATTGGCCTTCGCCTCGGGGCCAAAAACGAACCGCAGCCGCAGGGGATCATACGCGAGCGCGAGCGCAGCTGTAGCGCGTTTGGCATCGGGCTCGACTTTATAAGTGCTTGCATAGTCGGCGAACTCTGGGATCGCCTCGCGGAGCGAGAGGTTCCACGGATGACTGCACATGCGCGATCGAAAGCCGGGCGATCCGCCGACCATGTCGCGCGCTGCTTGCAACGCCGTAGGTCCTCCATTGCCGATGAACAGCGCAAAGTCTGTTCCGCATGCGAGCCCGACGATCGCTTTGCGCAACTTGTCGACCGTCGACCCCTTGCGCACGATAGCGAGATGGCCGAGCGGTCGTGCTCTTGTCCACAAAGCCAAGGTCCGTACTAACAGCAACAGCGCATCGTCGTCACTGGACGGCAAATCGAACCTCTGCGCCAGATCGAGTTCAGCGAAGCTGTGCATCGTCGCACTTGCCGGTACGCTGATGAGGGCGGTCTGGCTGCGGCCACGATACCGCGCGGTGAGCAACATACCTGGACTTTCGATCGCCTGTCCTTCGATTAAGGTCGGAGCCGCGAGCGTAATCCGTTCAAGGGGTGCTGCGAGGGGAAACCCCGCCACCTCGATCGGCTCCTCATGCGCTGTTTCGTCAATCAAGCGCACGATCTGCTGTTTGGGCTCAAACGTCCAGCGAAGCGGTTCCAAAGCATGAGGAAACCGCAGCGACTGGATCCCGAGTTCGTCTATTGCCGCGCTGATGTCGACGCGTTGTGCCCGGTCGATCGCCTCCGAATTGGTGTCGCGCAGTTTAAAAATGATCTGCTTGATCTCGGCCGGAGTGGCGCGCGTACCCGTGGTGCCGCCTCGGCTGGTTGTCGCCAAATTGCCGCCGACATCGAAAGTGTCTAGCGACCATTGTACTTGGCGACCGGCTGGACCGATCACGCTGAGGGAGGCTCGCCATGCGAGAACTTCTTCGAGCGGGGCATTGGCAGGCGACGCGACGAGGCGGAAGCCTGCCTTAGCGCGGACGGCTTCGTGCCATGGCTGCGGCGCGGCGATCTCGAAGGCGAACGTCGCTGTCGCGGCCTGTGACGATGCTCTGTCGCGAGGTATTGCCGCCAGTTCCAGATGATGCCGACCTACTGGCAAATCGCCCAGCGCCAGCACGACCTCGCCGGTCGCGTCGGCGATACGTTCGGGCTCAGCGCCGTCGAGCCGGGCCACAAAGCCCGTTATCTCATGGTCGGCCCGAATACGGAGGATGACAGGCTCGCTCGAGAGCCAGCGCGTAATTGTGTCGGCACCAGTTGGGCGGGGGGCAAGGCCGGCCGGCTCGACCCAAATCGCGGCCTTCGTGCCGATCGCCAGCCGCGCGAGCGCGGCCGTCTGATTCTCGGTCAACTGCTCGGGCACCTTTAGGCGATAGACAACTATGCCCGGCATCGCGACCAGAACTTGGTTGAGGCCTGCGTGCGCAGCATCGGCAGCGGGCAGCGCACTGCGGGCGAGAACAAGGTAAGATTGGCCGGGACGTACATGCCCCTGAACAACTTGCCGATAAAGTCCGTCGCCGAACCGACGCAGCACCCAGCATGACCGCTCCTCGAGATGGCAGAGCGGACCAAAGACCATACGTAGCGTCTGAGTTTCCCCTTGCAGCGCAATGATGGAAGCCGAGACGGGCGGGAAGTCCGTAATCTCACGAGGCTTTCCGGCCAGAGTCAGGAGATTGCTGGCCGGCGTCCAACGCTCGGAATCGCCCGTCAGTCGGACGCGCACGCCGCGAAGCGCGGCTGCGCCCATGCCGGCGCGCGCCAATGCTGCGGCGAAGTCGGGAATGATCAGCGCGAGTGCCAAGCCGCGGTCCGGAACGAGTTTTGCTGCCAGCCTAGGCCCCAGGATCGCCGTCGGCTCACCGTCAGACGTGCCACCGGTGGGAGAAGTGCCTGTCCGCAATGCTGTGGACAGTGCTAGTTTCCGCGTCCGGATCACTGCGCGTGCGTCGCGCAGATAGTCCCGAGCCAGACGCTTGGCTTCGAGATCGCCGACGATGCGCGTCAGAAGGTGCGGCGAAATTCGTGGCAGTGCACCACTGCCTTCCTCGTCGCGCAGTGCCAGCACTAGCATGGTGGTCAGTTCGGTCTGCTGTAGGAAATAGGCGAAGCGCGAGGAGCTTCCGTCGTAGCGGTCGCGCAGGAATATGCCGATATCGTGTGGGCCAGTCTCGGCGCGATGTGCAAGTTCGTAGCGAAGATCATAGAGATGCCGCGCAAAATGATCCTGCAGATAGCGCGGCAGTATCGCGTTGTTGATCGGCCACGCGATAATGTTGAAATGAGCAGCCCATCGACCCTTCGGCACTGGCCCGCCATAAGTCGTGTGAAATCTCCGAAACCAGGCACGAAGTTGATCACGGTTGTTGTTTGCCTGCCATTCACCACGGGCCCGCTCGAGCGCAGGCCAATATTCTTCGCCGGCGTAACGATAGCCAGCCTCCGCCGCCAGTGCGGCCCAGACCAGCCAATGAGCGTTCTGCAATCCTGTCTGGCGGAGTTCGAGGCTTGCCGCTTCGGCAATATTCTCGACCTTGCCGGCTTCGATCCCATGCTCAAGGGCGTAGACCGGGTAGCCCAGCGGCTTGCGCATCGCCGCCAGTTCGGTGAAGCGTTCGTGGAACTGGCGTTGCACATCGTCCAGCATGGTGGTCGTCAGCCTGAACTACGATCAGCAATCCGGCCTGTTTCCAGCCGACCTTTGATCAAAAGTGGAATCTTGTCGCGCCGCCAGCTACGATAATCAACTTCGCCGCGGTCTGCCCGCGGAATCATCCAGCGGTTTCGCGCGAGGTCTGAGATTTCCGCAACGGTCAGCAACTGGGCAATGTCGGGTGAATGGGCATCAGTCCGGAGCACATCATATGCATTTGCAGCGAGCTTCGAAATGAAGACCTCGCGCTTGATTCCGTGGCGAAGGATATTTTCGTCGAAGTCCAAGGCGGACAGCGCCGCGCGGATGGTGCGCAGCCGCCAGTTCGGGCCTTCACCAAATTTATGCATATCGGCATAGCGATGATCGCGATCTCGAAGGAAATCGCGCATCCTCAAGAACAACGTATCAGTGATATGGAAATGGCCCCACCCTTCGGTGAAACCGATGCGCTCAAAATATGAGGTCCCTTCCAACCGGAGCCGATTATAGACCGACGAGCGGCCCATGGAAGAGGTCGTGGTGACGGCGACCAGATGCGCCTGCTTGGCCTGTCTTGAGATGACCCCGACCGATTGCCCGTAAAGCCGCCGGAAGTCATCATATACATCGCGCGAGCGGATCAAGCAGGCGATTGCTTTGCCGCCGAGAAGGAAATTATACGGCGGAACTGCGCCCAGGACATAGGCGTCCAGGATGCCGACAAGACGCTTCGCCCGGTCTTCCACGTTCCACCCGATCAGCGAGTCGCGGACTGACAGGTTGTAGACCGGATCGCCCAGAGCAATCACGCCGGCCAGCCGATCGTGCACCTCGTCCCAAACAAGGTAGCGCATACGTCGGCCGAAGCCTGCAGAGACTGGCACCGACCACGTCAAGGTGGCGACTCTGAAGAGGTCCGATTCCGGCGTGCCGCTCTTGATCAAGCGGAGGCGGAGGCGGATCTTCGCAGGGTCGATTTCAGCCCCGTCGGCGAAGCTAGGAAGAGCTCGCTCCAATGCCCGGGCCAGGAATGGCTGCGCTGCCGCAAGCCGCTCGCGACGCTGGCCCCGGTGCATCCGCCGGATCATATCTTTGCCTACTCCGGGCAGCACCAGTTCTCCCGCCTCGTCCTTCGTGAAACCGAGTTGCCGAAGATGCGCGCGAAGCGAGCGCTTCAACGCGGCTTCCGGACTGAACGGTTTTGCGATGCCTGCCATGCGTCGACTGCTCCAGATTTTAGGTCGAGCAGCCCACGGTATGCCCCTCAGCCTTTATCTGTGCATTTATGCGGGAGGGAAGCAAGACATGCTGCTCAAAGGAAGCCTTTCCGAAGCTTCTCCTCGAGACCAGGTAGACTGGACAATATTGAGGGAATTGACTGATCGAAGTAAATGTCGGCTCTCCATCCGCCGTTACCAACATGGCTTATTGCGACTAGGAATGGCGGGGTTCGACTTCAGTTCCATCACGTGCAGAGGCCCCTCACATCCAAAAGTAGATCATGAATGAATAAAAATTTCTATATTTCAATGGCCTAAGAGCTGTTCACCAAATCGACGCAGTCAACAGCTCCAGAGAATATCGGCCCGGAGAGAACGCTTCTTGGCCTCGCGCCGCCGAAGCCGGTTAACAGCCCAACCCGCATAACCCGCGAAAACAACGAGAAAATCCGGCCGCAGCCGGATCGGGAGAACGCTTTCGCGGGGGCAAGTGGCGGAGGGGACGGGCCTGACGTCGAACCTTCTCTAGCACCTAAACTATTGTTTAGATTGATGTTCAGATCTTGTAGGGTCAGGACTCGTTCTCGCTTCATAGCCAGAACATGACGGTTGCCGCGAGGGCGATGGCGGACAGGAAGACCTTCGGGCACCGGTCGTATCGCGTTGCGACACGTCTCCAGTCCTTTAGCCGCCCGAACATGATCTCAATCCGGTTGCGGCGTTTGTAGCGGCGCTTGTTATGCTTGACGGGTTTGCCGCGGGACTTCCGGCCTGGGATGCAGGGCTTTATCCCTTTGTCTTTCAACGCTTCCCTGAACCAGTCGGCATCATAGCCCCGGTCGGCCAGCAACCATTCCGCCTTTGGCAGGCTGCCCAGCAGGGCCGCCGCACCGGTATAGTCGCTGACCTGGCCTGCGGTCATGAAGAAGCGGATCGGGCGGCCCTCAGCGTCGGCAACAGCATGCAGCTTGGTGTTCATGCCGCCCTTGGTTCGGCCAATCAGACGGCCCCTTTGGTCGCCTGGCCCCCCTTTTTCGACCGCAGGCTGGTCGCCGTGCGGTGCGCCTTGAGATAGGTCGCGTCGATCATCACCGTCTTCGGAACGGCGGCTTCGGCAGCCAGCCCGTCCATCATCCGGGCGAACACCCCCTTGTCGCTCCATCGCTTCCACCGGTTGTAGAGGGTCTTCGGCGGGCCATACTCCTTTGGCGCATCGCGCCACCGCAAGCCATTGCGATTGATGAAGATTATCCCGCTCAAAACACGCCGGTCATCGACGCGCGGCTTGCCATGGCTCTTGGGGAAGAAAGGCTGAAGCCGCGCCATCTGCGCGTCGGTCAGCCAGAAAAGGTTGCTCATCGTTCAGTCTCCTTGCGGAGCCTGAATCATGCCGCAAGCAGATGATCAATGACACACCTCGACGCATCGGTGCAGTCAGGAGCCGGTCAGATCAACAGATCCGGGGGCCGTAGATGAAAGTTTAGCTTGCCATTTTCGCAACTGTAGGTTTGTTTCGATGTGTATGAATCAGCCCAAATGGAGGCGGTCAATGAAGTATCTTTTTCTCATTCCATGCGCCGTATATTTTGCCCTGAGCATACCGCTTATCCTGAATCGAGTTCCTCCGAACCAGTGGTGGGGGTACCGCACGCCGCGTACGCTCGCAGATGAAACGGTCTGGTATGCCGTCAATCACAATGTCGGATGGGGCCTTTTAGTGGCCAGCATTCTTTGCGCTGCGGCGATCTGGGTGGTGTTCTCAATGGATTTTGGCGCATCGACCCGCAGCCTCATTTCTATCGGAATAATCATCGTCGGTGCAATCGTTCCCGTCGTCGTCGGATCGGTGAGCTGACTTTTATGATCTGGCCAGATTGTTTGACGGTTTTGACCACCGATGCCTGCACAGCCGAATGTAGCCATTGCTGCATGAATTCTGGACTGAAGCGTCGCGCTACCATCAATGTCGACAAAACCATCGCTTTCATCCGGGAGATTACGCAACCTGTTGTCTGGAAATTCCAAGCTGGCGTGATCATGCATCCTGGCATTCCCATTTGATGTAGGCCTTTGTGTCTGAGGCCCATTTTTCGTCGATCTCTACGAGGATTGCGGAGACGAGGCGTTCGAGCGCGTCTTCGCTGGGAAAGACCCTTACCTTGACGGTGCGGCGCTTGAGCTCCTGCTGGACGGCGCGTTCCATCGGATTGGAGGTGCGCATCCGCTTGCGATGGTGTTCGGGCAAGGTGAGGACGGCGAGGCCTTCCGGGATGTTCTTTTCCAGCCAGTCGGCCAGTTTGTCGGCCTTGCCGCGGTAGGAGGCGACGAGATCGGCCAGGGCGGCTTCGGCGGCGGGCAGGTCCTGCGCATTCCAGACCGCCCGGAGTTGCTTGCCGATGCGCTTGCGGATCTCCATCGTCGGGGCGTGATGGATGGCGTTCTGGGCCAGATGGAACTGGCAGCGTTGCCATTTCGCGGCGCCGAACACAGCCCGGCGCGCGGCGTGCAGCCCTGCGTGGTCGTCAGAGACGATGTACTCCACGCCCCGCAAGCCACGCGCATGCAGGCCTTGAAGGAAGTCGCGCCAGTGCAGCTCGGCCTCGGACAGGGCCACCGAGACACCAATAACCCGGCGTCGTTCATCAGTTCCGACCCCGATTGCCGAGAGCACCGCAGCATCACGGACGACACCACCGTGGCGCATTTTCTCATACCGGGCGTCGAGGAAGAGATATTTGAACTCACCGAGCGGGCGATTGCGCCAGGCCTCCAACTCGTCGTCGAGCATCTTGGCGGCACGGCTGACCTGCATCGAGGACAGGCTTTCGATACCGAACTCGCGCATCACGACCTCGACCTCGCGGGTGGACACGCCTTTGATGTACATCTCGGCCACGGCCAGCATGACGGCCCGGACCGACCGGCGCCCGCGCTCCAGCGATTGCGGGAAGAACGGCTCGCCGTCATGGCCGGCGGTCTTGGGCACCTGGACGGTGACCGTGCCCGCCGGCGTGTCGATCCGCTTGGGCTTGTAGCCATTGGCGTAGCCTTGGCGATCCGGGCTGCGTTCGTAGAGACCTGCCCCCAGGAACCGCTCCCGCTCGATCTGCATGGCCAATTCGAACGCCCGGGCAAAGACCCCGCCCAGGTCGCCGGGCCCGTGTTCGATCAGATGTTCCAAGACCGCCTCAACCGCAGTATCCTTCCGTCTGTCCATTCGATCTTCTCCATGGTTGTCTTCCAACTCCATGGAATACCAGAATGGCCAACCCCTGCTGGGGCCCGCCCCAGCAGGGGCCCATGGCCCCAGCCTCAAGCGAATTTCCAGACGTCAGGTTACAGTACCATCCGGGACGTCCATTCCCGGAGACCGCTCGGCTGCGTCGTGTTTGCCGGCGGCGAGCCTACTCTGCTCAAGAACGATCTGCTTCGACTCATCCGGGCCTGCGACGAGGTCGGAATCTCGACTCGCTTGGTGACCAACGCCTCTTGGGCCATCGATGAACGACGCGCTGAGCGCTGGGTGGCGCGGCTCCGTGAGGCGGGCCTGCGCGAGATCAACTTCAGCGCCGATGACTACCATCTACCGTTCGTGCCGTTCGAGAACATTGTCCGTGCCTGGAAGGCGATCAAGGGGCAGGGCTTCACCTCTGCCTCGGTGGTGCTCTGCTCGGGCGAAAAAAGTCTCGTAACCCCGGATTTCGTCGACGCGCAGCTCGGCGAGACCCTGCCGCGCAGGTTCGACGATGCTGGCATAGGCGCTGCGCTTCCCGATCCCTCCGAGGACGGCACGCTCTATCTGATGTCGAACTCCACGGTGCAACTGCTAGCCCGGGCACGGCGCCGCCTTTCCCGAGACGAGCAGAGCTTTACGGGCGATCTTGGTCCGGCGCTCGGCCCTTGCCGTTTCTCAATGCGCAGCGCCGCGATTACTCCCAAGAACCACCTGGCCACCTGCTGCGGCTTCGAAGTTCAAGGCAATGAGGTGCTTGATCTCGGTCCCATCGACAGCGAGAGCGACGCCGAAGCGAAGCTGCGCAAGGCTGGCGACGACGTACTCGTCACAGCATTGAGTCGCTTCGGGCCGCATTTCCTACGTGAGGTGGCCCGCAAGCTCGCGCCCGAGATCACCTTTGACGAGAGTTGCCGATCAATGTGCGAGATCTGTGAGGACACGGTCACACGCCCCGAGGTGGTGCAGGTGCTGCGTCGTCATGCCGATGCGATCGCGGCCACGATATTGCGGATGGACGAAGAATGCATGTGACCCGCACGTTGGAAACGCACCGCCTCCTGCTTGATCTCACGGAAGCGCTGGAACTCACGGGCTTCGCCTCTTTCTGCGACAGCTTCCATCCCGGCTCAGGTGTCGAGGCGCGGGTCGCGCTGATTGCCGATCGGCTGGACCCTGAGCTCGGCGCGACGGTCGATCTGCTGCTGCTGCGCGGCGCGGTCGAGCCCGAACGCCTTCCGGGGCGCGTAGCGGAGATCGCCGGGCGGCTCGACGAGATATTCGTGCGCGACGCTGACGGGCGTCTGGCGCTCGACGGGCTGACGCTCCGGCACACGATGGGGCTCTGGCTGTTCCTTCAGCCAGAACATCGGCGCAATGCGGTCTATTTCGGCGACGACACCATCGGGCTGGCCGCACGGCTGCGTCCGCGTCCGCAGAGCGCCTGCCTGGACTTGTGCACCGGGCCGGGCACCCAGGCGCTGCTCGCGGGGCGGGCCGCGCGAATGGCGGTCGGGGTGGAGGTTAATCCGGTTGCTGCGGCCATCGCCAATCTCAACGTTGCGGCGAACGGCGTGAGTAACACCGAAATCGTGCTAAGCGATCTTGCCGAGTTCCGCACCGATCAGCGCTTTGATTTTATTTCAGCCAACCCCCCCCTGCTACCCGTGCCGCCGGAGATCGACTACCCGTTCATCGGCGACGGCGGCGAGGACGGACTGCGGGTTACCGAGCGGATCTTGGCGCGCGCGGGAGAGCTGCTCGCGCCCGAGGGGGTAGCCGAAGTGATCGGTGTCGGCCTGGGCGTCAAGGGCGCGCCGGCGTTTCTCGACAAGCTCGCTGCGGTCGGGGCCGAGGCGGGGCTATTTCTGAACGTATTCCTGCTACGCAGGACCGAATTCGCGGTCGGCTCGGGGCTGTTCAACGGGCTGATCCTGAGTTCGGCCGGCACGGACCCTGCGGTGCAGGCGCGCCACCATATCGCCCTTGAGGGTTTTGTCGACGCCAATGCGATCGACAGCGCCTTCACATTCGCAGTGCACGCCCGACGGGCGGGGGGGAGTCCTGGTATCCGGGTGCTCAATTTGACGGAGACCGGTTTCGGCGGGCTCTGGAGTGTTTGACTGGAGAGGAGACTGAACTGATGACCGACAAGCTTTTGCAGCACATGAGCTTCTGGCGACAGATACGGGAGTTGCGGCGCTTCTTCACCGACGGCCGGGATTCCGTCGAGAATTTCGATGTCAATTACCGCGCGATTTTTACCGCATATGGCTGCGCTGACTGGCGCATCGTGGTCGACGACGGCGAAAGCCACAATGTCCTGGAACTACTCGACGCGATGACGGAGCAGGAGCGATGCCATGTGTTGCAGTTCATCTTCGCCAAGAGCGAAGACGGCGCATCGCAACCGCTGGAAGAGAGAGATCTCGATGAAGTCGCCGGCGCGATTTCCGGCGTCGCTGCGGTGGTTCTGGTCGTGGCAGTGGCCAATGCGCTGGTGATCGCGAACGTCCATACGGTAGCCAACGCCGTCGCGGCGGCCAATGCCGGGGTCGCGGCTAACGTGGCGGCGATGGCCAACGCTGTTTCCCTCGGCGGCGGTGGCGGCGGCATGTCCTGAGGCGCGCGAAGAGGTGTACCGGGACGCAGCGCTCGAGAGCCGGACACAGGGCTTCGCCAACGTCGTGGTGATTCGAGGCAGCCTGTCGGCGTCCATCCTGACTGTGCTGGCCTTGTGCATCTTCGCGACTGTCGTGGCCTATGGCAGCTTTGCGCAATATGGCAAGACCCGGACCGTGACCGGATATCTTGCGCCGCAGACAGGGTTCGTGTCTATGTCGGCGCCCGCTGCAGGACAGTTAATCCTTCTGGTCGAGGACGGCGCCGAGGTGGAGAAAGGCGAGCTTCTGGCCCGGATCGTCACCCAGCGGCAGGACGTTCAGAGCCGGTTCCCGCAGGAGCTGCGCGACCGCTACATCAATGATCGGCTGGCACTACTCGCGCGTCGGCGCGGTTTGGTCGAGGCCGAGCTCGGCGCACTGGAGGAGCGTCGGGTGCTCCAGCAGGAGACGCTGGCGCGGCGAGTCGAAAGTCTTGAGACCCGCGGCGCGCTGCTCGACGAGGAACTAACTAGCCTCATGGAGCAGTTCGGGGTCCAGAATACGCTCTTCGAACGCGGACAGGCCTCGCGCAGTCAGCTGAACGCGGCGCATCGCACCACGTTGGAGATGGAGCGCAGCGCGATGGAGGCGCGAGAGGAGCTGGATCAGGCTCGCGCCGATCTCAATGCGCTCGACGTCACCTTCCGAGAGCTGAGGCTCGCCCGCGAGCGTGAGTTCAACGAAATCAGCCTGCAAGAGCGCGAACTGCGCTTCGATCTGCAGGCCGCCATCGCCGACGCTGAAATCGGGCTGTTCGCACCCACGGCGGGCAGGGTCTCCTTCGCGCAGGCGACCGACAGCGACTACTATTTTGCTGGCGCGTTGCTCCTGCGGATTTTCCCCGCTGGGGTGCCGTTCAAGGCGGTGGCATTCGTGCCCCCTGACGCGATCCATGGGGTTGCCCTCGGAGACACGCTCGCGTTGCGGTACGAGGCCTATCCACATCATGTGCACGGAAGCTTCCATGGGGTGGTGAGCCATATTGACATCGCGCCGTTGCGCCGAAGCGAGATCAACGCGCCGATCGACTTCGACGAATCCGCCTACCGGGTCGAGCTGACCGTCGACCAGGCCCCGCTGAACAAGAGCGGCCGCCCCCTTTCCCTCACGTCTGGTTTCACTTTCGAGGTCGACATCGTTCAGGAGAGGATGTCGATCGTCCGATGGTTGTTCTACCGGGATTGAAGGAAGGCCGGATGTTCTTTTCGCGTCGCACGCCGGTGATCCTGCAATCCGAAGGTTCGGAATGCGGTCTCGCCAACATTGCCATGATTTGTGCCCACTGGGGGCGGGAATTCGACCTGCCGGCGCTGCGGCGCAGGTTTCCGACCTCGCTTCAGGGTTCCACGCTGAGCGACCTGTCGCGGATCGCTCGCGCGCTCGACTTCACGCCGCGGGTGCTCAAGAGCGATCTCAGCGGGTTAAAGGAGGTGAGGCTCCCTGCGATCATCCACTGGGAGTTCAATCACTTCGTGGTTCTGGCTTCAATCTCTGGGGATCGTTTCACCATTCACGATCCCGCCATCGGCCGACGCCGGCTGAAGCTCGCCGAGCTCTCGCGAAGCTTTACCGGCGTGGTCTTGGAACTACGCCCCAACCCGGGCTTCAGCCGCGAGAAGGAGAAGGCGCGCCTCGGATATCGGGCCTTTCTGCATGACGTCGAGGGGCTGACCGGACCGGGCCTGCAGCTGCTGGCGCTGACGCTGATGGTGCAAGTGGCGATGATGGTGACACCTCTGTTCATGCAGGTCGCCATCGATTCGGTGATTCCGACCAACGACGTCGGGCTGCTCAATATTCTGCTACTTGGATTCGGCATTCTTTATCTCGTCGGACCGCTGCTTGACTGGCTTCGCACCCGGCTGCTCATCTATGTTGGCACGCAATTCGTCGCACAGCTTACACGCAACGTCGTGACTCACCTGTTCTCGTTGCCGCTGATCTTCTTCGAGCGGCGCAACATCGGCGATCTCACTGTGCGGCTCGGCGCGACCGAGGAGATCCGGCGGATCGTGACCCAGGGCGTGATCACTCTGATCCTCGACACGCTATTTCTTTTGTTTGTGCTGGTGCTGATGCTGCGCTATTCGACGGAGCTTACCGCCATCGCCTGCGCCGGGGCCGCGCTGCTGGCGATCGCGCGGATCTTCTTCCTGCCCGCCATCCGGGCGCTGGGGAACGAGACTTTGCAGAAGCAGGGCCGCCAGCAGTCAGTTCTGCTCGAGAGCATCCGGGGCATCACCAGCATCAAGCTGGGGAGGCGCGAGCTAGAGCGCTTCGCGCTCTGGGACAACCGCTTCTCCTCGTTCATGGAGAGCTCGGCGCGGCTGCAGGCGCTGATGACCAGCTATCAGCTGATCGCGGGGGTTCTGGGAAACGCCACCACGGTGCTGCTGCTGTATTTCGGCGTCCGCACCGTCCTTGATGCGGAGGAAGCGCTGTCCTTGGGCGCCTTTTTGGCCTTCAACGCCTATGCGGCGATCTTTCTTGGACGGATTTCTTCGCTCTTCGATCAGCTGATGGATCTCACGGCCAGCCGTGTGCATCTGGAGAGGCTGGCCGACATCGTGCTCGAGCCGCCTGAGGAGCTCCCAGGGGCGGGCATGGACTTCTCCGCCAGCCGCATCGAGATCGGGCTGCGCGTGGCAAGCTACAGTTTCACGGGCAGCGACAAAACGGTACTGCGGGACATTTCGGCGCAATTGCGCACGGGCGATCGGGTGATGATCGAAGGGCCTTCGGGAAGCGGCAAGACCACGCTGCTCAAGCTGCTCTGCGGATTGTATAAGCCGAGCGCGGGTGAGATCCTGTTGAACGGCACCCCCGTCTCTGCCGAACAGCGCCCGTACCTGCGCGAAAAATTCGCAGCCGTGCTGCAGAATGACTTCCTTTTCCATGGCTCGATCATTGACAACATAACCTTCTTCGATCGTTTTCCCGACTGGGAATGGGCGACGGCCTGCGCGCAGACCGCGTGCATCCATGAGGAGATCGTCGGTCTGCCAATGAGCTACGAGACCCTTATAGGGGAGATCGGCAGCACGTTGAGCCAGGGACAGTCTCAGCGGCTGCTGATCGCGCGCGGGCTTTATCAGCGCCGCGCCTTCCTTGTGCTAGATGAGGGCACGGCCCATCTAAATGAAGCACTGGAGCGCCGGATCATGGAAAATCTGTGCGCCGAGAGAGTCAGCCTGCTCTATACCTCGCACAAGCCTGCGCTGTCAGCCTTCGCGACCCAGGTCTGGCAGGTGGAGCCCTCGGGCGTGGTATCGGTCCTCGCCGCGTCCGACGACGTGCGTCTCGCCGGGCGCACCGCGCCGCTCGCCGCGCGCTTCGAGACGCGCCGATGAGCGGCTTGAGACTGCCCGACTACTGCCTCACGCCCTTCGAGGCCTATCCGCTGGATGAGTGTGCGTTGATTCACCGCGGGCCGGATTTCGCCTCGGACGCGGAGGTTCTGTCCCGCTTCGCCTACAAGGTGGATGTCCAGCGCAGGGCGGACGCGGCGACGAAGGTCTTCTATGCCGAACGCTACGGTGGCCCCGGTATCGGGCACCATGGCGGCGGCGGGCGCTGTGGCCTCGATGACGGGTGGTGCGTCAAGGGCATCGGGAGAACGCCGCTGATCGGCAGGGACGTGAGCTACTGGTACTCTCATGGTGGCCTGCCGCTCGTCGACGCGCTGGCCGAGACCATCTGGGCCCGTTGGCTCGAAGTTGCTCTCCCTTTCGGCGCGGTCAAGGTAGGTGCGGTGATCGAGGCGGGGCGTACCCATCTGCCCGCTGCGCCAGGCGAGGAGATTTCCCATCCCGGCGCGCTACTTGTGCGTGAGACCGCAATGCGCCTGGCTGGGTTCGAGCGCGCGATCCACTATCGCCCTATTTCGGCTGAGCCGGAGGAAATCCGCCGCGACGTCGACCGCGTGCGCCATGCGGTCGCCGGCCTGCCGGGTTTTCTGGCGGCCCGCGGTTGGCAGGCGGCGCCTTCGGCGTTGCCGCGGACGCTGCAGGCGCTGGAGGAGACGGTCGCGCGCCTCGCGGTGCAGGCGGCCAATGCGGCGGCCCGCCAAATCTATCATGGCGCGCTGGTCTCATCGAATCTGGCGCTCGACGGACGCTGGATTGACCTCGGGAGCGTGACATTTCTACCCAATTTCGCGCTGCATCGCGCATTTAATCCGCAAATATGGGTTGAATACGTCAAACCCTTGGAGAGTATTAGGGAGATAATTTTCTACATAAAAAAATACACATGCGACCTGCGCGATCACGACTACGCCGAGCTGGTGACAGCGCTCCACACCAGGGCGTACCAGGTCTACAATCTGGAACTCTCGGTGCAGCTCGCCGCACGCACGGGTTTGCCGACTCAGCTACTCCGCACAGGGGTCGCGCCCCTGCTGCTGGGCAAACACGCGCAGACGATCCAGGCGCTCGCCTTGCAACTCGCGCAGGATGCCGCTACGGAGCGGCCTTGCATCAATGACACGCTGCGCATCGTCGGACAATCCGACGATGCGGCCGCAGCGTCGACCGGGCTCGCCGCGATCGGCGTTCGCGGACCCCGAGCGGACGCCTTCATCGCCGCGCATCACGATCTGCGCGGCCCGCTGCGAGCCGCAGCGCGCAGCGCGGGTCTCGGAGAGGTCCACCTTGATCTTCTGCGCTGCCTGACCGCGTACCGTCGAAACGAGCTGCACCCGCTTCTGGAACGTTCGCAGCTCAATCAGGCGCTGATGGATATGATCGAAGCACATCCGAACGGCGGCCTCGCCGAAGCCTTCTCGGCGTTTTTCGCCAAGCACGGGCCTCAGGTGGCGGAGATCTTCGCGGAAGCTCCCGCCGAGCGAGTCGCCTTCCGTTCGCTACGCTACGGCCCCGTTCGTTTCGCACCGCACGCCAATGGCCTTCTCGACGCGGCAAACGCGCCGCTGGGGGCTGAGGCGCGGCACCACATCCTTGAGGAGGTGCGCGCCGATGGTTAGGCCGCTAGCTAAAATGACGTCGTTTCGGGTGCGCCGCCCGGGACCGGAGGACAGTCTTGACGAGACCCTGGGGCTGGCCTGCCGCCTCGCCGCCGCGACGCCCTACTACTGCAGCCTCAGCTTCATTGAGGTCGAATCCTGGCTGGCGCATGCCGCCCGACACGAGCGGATTGCATTCGCACACGATGAAACAGACAAGCCCACAGCATTCGTGACTTGGGCGCATCTTGCTCCTGACGTGGTCTGGCGCTTTCAGCGCTGGGGGCGCGCGTGGATCCACGAAAGTGAATGGAACGAAGGCGAAGCGCTCTGGATCATCGACTGTGCCTCGCTCCATGGCCGCACACTGCGCGCCGCGCGGGCTTTTCGGCGCTCGCTATTTCCTGGAGTTCCGGTCGCCTTCATGCGCTGGGACCGCCATACGCCGCAAGGACGTGCTAGTCTACAACCCTGATCTTCCCTTTCCCCGCCAAGTGAAAAAACTCGGCTAAGAAGAGCACCTAGGGTTTTTCGGCTGGAGGCAGATTGATACCGTAAGGTAGTTCCGAATACCTTTATGTGTCCTGATGTCGTTAGCTTTGAACAACTTTTTGCGCCGTTCCCGGCGGCAGTGGCCCGAATGTGTGTATCCGACCTGCATCGGGAAGGCGAAGGTCGGCATCAGCCGGTCCTGCAGACGTCGGAAGGCGAGCGACTGGCTATCACCAAGTCACGGCATCAAAAATGAGACTGACACAAAGGGCACATTTGTGCTCATCAGCGAACGGGACAGATGCCACTTCGCCGTGCCATCGTTCCGACGCAGCGAGTCCAAGTTTGCTTTTTGAAACTGTGAACCTGTGATCCGGGCTGGGCGATGCGCCACGGTCGAGGCGTATAACGTATCCGGCAATGGGGTCGCCTGGCCCGCAGCTCGCCCGCGCCTGTTCCATTATTCCCCGCTCAGTAATCCGTCTCCACATACACCCCCGAGCAATCGTATGCGACCGCCGCCGCCGTGGCGCCGTTGTTCATAAAGTTGCGCGGGCTCAGGAGTTGCGTCGCTGCGGGGATATCGGTGTCGAGCATCACCTCGACCACCGCCCCGCCGACCTCCTCGACCACACGGACGCCGATCTCGCTGCTGTTCGGGGCGGCGAGGAGCGTCAGGGTCAGGACGTTCGTCGTGCTCGCGACCGGGAAACTCGCTCCGAGATCGGTGAGCGTCGGCGCGCCGGAGGCGTCGTTCTGGACCAGCTGCCAGTTCGTGTGGGTGCCGCGCTGGAAGCCGATGCCGATGCAGTTCACCACGGCGGACAACGTCAAGGTCGTGGCCAGCGCCGTGGTCGATCCGTAGAGGCCGAAGAACCCCATGCCGGTCGCCTGCAGCGTCACCAGCGAGAGCCGGTTCACATAGGTGAAGCCGCCCAGCCCATCCGCATTGCCGCGCCAGCAGACCCAACCTGCCGAGCGTTCCTCTGCCGCCGCATCGGCCGTGGCGGCGCTTGTCACGCGCCAACGGCGCATAGAGGTCGAGAGGTTCGTGGTGGCTAGCGTCGGCGTGGAAACCGTGCCGACGGCCGTGCGCGGCATGCCGTTGGTGTTCACGGTCGTGCCGGTGGACGGCGCCCAGGTCGCGATTCGGTTCACTCCAAAATGGGGCTGCAGCGGGAAGAACCGCCCCGAGGGGCGCTGGACGTCGAGCCATCCGGCCCCAGCGCGGTCGCGGGCATAGAGGGCGAGCTTGCCGGTCGGCGGTGGCGCGGGCACGGCATCGAGCGCCGGAAGCACGACGGGCTCGGGCATCTCGACCCGGCCGGTAGTGCGGTCGATGCGGATCGACTCGTAGAAGGCCGACCCGTCCGGGCTGACCTTGAAGCTGAAGTCGTCGTTGCCGAGAAGCCCGATCAGCGCCCGCGCCGAAAACCCGGTCTTGAAGGCGAATGCGGAGTCGTTTGCCGGGGCCGCCTTGTTCACCGTCGCTTCGATGCCCGCGCCTGCATTGTTCAAGAGGACTGCGGGCGTGTTCACCGACAGCCGGTTGTAGCTGTCGGCCGTGGCCCCGCCGAGGCCGAGAAGCTGCGCGGTCAGGTTCGCCTGCGGCATGCCGACCTGTGTGACGGCATTGGCGAAGGTGACGGTCGGCGTGTTGATGACGGTCGTCCCGCTCGCCCCGGCGGAGGCCGAGCCGATGTTGACGACCGTGGTCGAGCCCGACGCGCCGCCGGTGCCGAGGTTCACGGTCTTGGTGAGGCCGGTGGTCGTCGCCCCCGTGCCCATCCCGTAGGTGGCGGTTCCCGTCGCCGTGCCGATAGTTGCCGCCGCCCCCGAGACCGTGACGGTGCCGGAGGCCGTCAGCGTGCCAGAGAAGGTCTTGTTGCCGGTGAAGGTCTGGGTGCCCGCTAGGATCGCGAGTTCCGACGAGGTGTTCGGCAGCGTGTAGCTGCGGGTCGTGCCGGTGCTGATACCGGACAGCGAGAACACCGCCTTCTTTGTGGGATCGGCGTCGTTGACGAGGCTGAAAACAGCGTCAGAGATGTCGCTCGGCTCGCCCACGACCTCCCAGGCCGCGCCGATCCAGACGAGCAGCACGGCCTCGTCCTCTACCCATGTCCGCCAGCCGATGCGCGGTGGCAGGCGCAACCAGGCGCCGTCGGACCAGAGGGCGACATTCAGGTCCCACCCCGCCCAGAGGCCAGTCGCTCCGGAGGCCACCAGATGCCGGTTGCCGTCGGCCGGGCTGGCCGGGGGCGTGGTGCGCGTCCGATCAAGGACGGAGAGCTGCACCATTGCGTCGAGCAGGCGAAGCGCCTCGTTGTGGGTGACATGTTTCTGTGCCTGCGCCGCCAGGAGGTACGGCAGGCCCAGATGGGTGGTGGTGTCGGACATGAGGGTTCCCGTGGACTGGGATCAGAATTGCAGCGTGACCGCGGCGGGCGTGCCGCGGCCAAGGCGGTTCGAGAGCTGGAAGATGCGGATCGCCAACGTCTGGCCAGGCCCGAGTGGCGCGCCCCAATCGGCGGTCTGTTGGGCGGCTGTGTAGAGGACGGAGGTTGTGCTGGTGGTCAGCGTGCGCTTGACCGCGGCCCCGTCGAGGATCTGGACGTCGTAGCGTTCCATGTCCTCCGCGAGCGGCACCTCGATCTGCTCCCAGGCGTCGGCGACCAGCGCGCGGGATCGGCGCGTCCAGCGGATGGTCAGATCGCCCGGGCTGCGCGCGACCCGCCATGGCTGTTCGATATGGGCCGGGGCGAAGGGGACAAGCCCCCGGCCGGTGGGGGTGAAGGCCAGCGCGGCATAGCTCGCATCACTGACCGCGCGCGCGGCCGGGCCCACGCGCCAGTTCCATGGCAGGCCGAGATCGGCCTCGGCGATGGGCAGCGAGGCCAGAGTTGCATCCAGCACCACGACCCGCGCCCCGGCCGGGGAGGGACTGCCCATGGCCTGTTCCGTCCCGCGCTGACCACGCAGGAGCCGGGTCAGCCGGTATCGGCCGGGTCCGATCAGTTCGGCTTGGCTAGCCTGGACGATCTCCCATTGGCCAGCGGCACTCTCGACCGCCAGCGCATTGGCACCGCCGAACAGCGCGACGTCGGTCACACTCTCCAGCGTTCCGGACAGGAGATCGACGACCAGCGCGTTGCCCAGATCGAAGCGCGAGGTCGGCCCCGGAAAGAAGTCGAAGGCCAACGTGCCGATCTGGGCCCGACTGCCGAATGTGGTCAGGAGGCTAAACCCATCGCTCGATGCGCTGCGGAAGACGGCGATCTCGCCGGGCCAGGGGCTGGCATGCGCGGCGATCAGGGGTCGATGGGCGGGCTGGTCTTCGGTGATCTGCGGAAGGTCCAGCATTACCACTTCCGGCGTACCGAAGACGACGGGACTGGCGAGCGAGGCCGGGCGCGGATCGCCCGGTGGAAGATCATAGGCGGCGCGGTCCTGGCGGACTCCCTCGATCCCCCGTGCCTCGGCATCGGCGACCGAGACAAGCCGGAATTCCACTTCGCGACCGTCATGGGCCAGGCGGATCACGTCCGCAGGGTCGAGGGCGAGCCGCGAGGGCGGCAAACGGAAGGTCGCGCTTTCCCGTCCGATCCACGCCTCCATCAGCGCGCGGCGGCAGCGGCGTTCGGCTTCCTCGGGCGGCACGGCCATAGGGAAGGACTCCGAGGCGATCCGTGTCGTGTCCACGGTGATCCGCCGCGCCTCGACGAGGGCCGCGTCGTAGTCCTCGTCGGCCCGCGCGACCTGCCACTTCAGCGCCTGCGGCAGTTCCGTCTCCTGGCCGCGCGTCAGCTCCAGCACATCGCCCTCGCGGGTGGCCACCAGATCGTCGGGCGCGAGGGTGGCGACGGACGCCCGGCCGCGCATGATGAACCGGATCACGCCCTCGGTCTCCACCGCGTCGAAGCCGAAGTGGCGCGACAGCGTGGTGATCGAGGCGCGTGGGCTTTCAAGCGCCGTGATGGCGTAGCCCTCGACCGCGCCCCAAAGCCCGGTGACATCGATGCGATCCTCGGGCAGCCCGGCGCGCAGGCAGAAGTGCCGGACCAGCGCCGCCAGCGACACCCCGCCTAGACGTCCGGTCAGCCAGTGGCCGAGCCGCCAGTTCGCGCCGTCCGTCCAGACGTCGGTCAGCGCCGGGAAGAACGGGTACGGCCGCGCGTCCCAGGTCCAGGCGGCGCATTCGGGGACATGCACCATCCGGCCGCCATAGACCGAGGATACCGGGTTGTTCGCCGGCGTGCCCCACCAAAGATAGGTCGCTTCGAGATAGGCCCGCTGGATCGCGTCGTCGCGCCAGCCCCGTGAGAAATGCGGCGTGAAGCTCTCCGAGGACTTCGGGTCGAAAAAGACGTTCGGCTGGTTGGTCCCCCGGTCGATGGCGGGACAGCCGAGCTCGGTGAACCAGATCGGCTTGGATTGCGGCGCCCATGCCGTCGGCGTTCCGGCCTCCACCCCGCCCGGGCGGTTGTAGTGCGGGTTCGACCACCAGGCGCGCAGATCCTTGTAGCGGAAGACCCACGGCTTGGCCGCAGCGCCATCCGTGATCGCGGTGCGGACCTGGGCGGAGCGGTCGGCGGCGCTGGCGTAGAACCAGTCGAAGCCTTCGCCGCCCGCGATGTTCCCCTGCAGGTAGGCGCGGTCGTAGATCGCGGGCCAGCCCTCGGCCGCGTCGGCATGCTCGAACCCGTCGCGCCAGTCCGACAGCGGCATGTAGTTGTCGATCCCGACGAAATCGATCTCCGGATCGGCCCAGAGCGGATCGAGGTGGAAGAACACGTCGCCGCTGCCGTCGCCGGGCTGGTGCCCGAAATACTCGCTCCAGTCGGCAGCATAGCCGATCTTGGTGCCGGACCCGAGGATCGAGCGGACATCCGCGAGCAGGTCCCGATAGGCCTGCACCGCCGGATAGGTGGACGCGCCCGAGCGGATCGTCGTCAGCCCCGGCATCTCGGTGCCGATCAGGAAGGCATCGACCCCGCCCGCCGCCGCACAGAGATGGGCGTAGTGCAGCACCATGCGCCGCAGGCCCCAGTCGCCCGAAGGCCCGGTCCACGAAACCGACTGCCCCGAGACGCTGAAGCTCGCGGGTGTCGCCGCGCCAAACAGCGCCGCGACCTGCGCGGCCGCCGTGGCGGACTTGTCCGCGGTTCCGGCGTAGCCAGCAGCCGGAGAACAGGTGATCCGCCCCCGCCACGGGAACGCGGGCTGGCCGGACTCGGCGGCGTTGTCGGAATACGGGTTCGGCAGCATGTTGCCGGGCGGGACGTCCATCAGGATGAAGGGATAGAAGGTGACGCGCAGCCCCCGCGCCTTCATCTCCTGGATCGCCTGCACCACGCTGAAGTCGGACGGCGTGCCGCCATAGACCGGGCGGTCCTGATCGTCGCGGCTGACGAGGAATGCATTGGCGCGGCTCACGCCATTGACCGACCAGCTGGCGGGCGTGGTCGACTTGGCCGAGACCTCGACGCCCGGCCGCACCTTGCAGGACCCCGCGCGCAGGTCGTCGCCGAACCAGGCGACGACGAGGCTGACGCTCTCGACCGCCGGGGCCATCGCCTGCAGCCGCTCCAGCGCCTCCACCATGTCGGTGGAGTCTGCCAGCGCGTTCAGGTTCTCGGGCACCGTCGCGCCGCCATCGGTCTTGCGGATCGCCTGCGTGGCGTAGGTGAACTCGCCCGAGGCGGGGATCATGGTGACGGCGCGGGTCAGCCCCTCGGCGGTGTCGGGATCGGCGAGCGGCCGGAACACCTCGAAGGAGAGCTGCGGCAGGCGGTTGCCATAGGTCGAGAGCGCCAGCTCCTCGAAGACCACATAGGCCGTGCCGCGATAGGCGGGCGTGCTGGCAGCCCCCATCCTGGCCGCGATGAACGGATCGGCGGTCTGGGCCTCGTCGCCGGGATACCAGCGCCAGGTGACGCTGCTGAGGTCCATCGGCTTGCCGTCGGCCCAGATGCGCCCGATGCCGGTGATCGGGCCCTCGCAGAGCGCAACCGCGAAGCTGGCGTAATAGAGATACTCGGTGGTCTTGACCTTGCCGCCGCCGCCGCCCTTGCCGCCGCCCTGCGTCGTGGTCTTCGTCTCCTCGCGGAAATCCGTCGCCCAGATGATGTTGCCGCCCATCCGCATGCGCCCATAGAGCCGCGGGATCACCGCGCCTTCGGTGGCCGAGGTGATGCGCAGCGTGTCGAGCCGCGCGCCCTCGATGCGCTGGGTGGGCGCCAGCGACGAGATGATCCAGCTGTCGACGACCGAGCCGATGGTGGAGCCGATGAAACCGCCGATGGTCGCGGCGCTGACGCCGAGGATCGCGCCGCCGATGCTGCCGCCAATTGCGGCGCCGGCCGCGCCGAGAACAAGGGTGGCCATGTCGGGGGTCTCAGCGTTGCGGAAACAGGAAGGCGAAGGCGATGCGCCGCCGCCAGGATGGGGTGAACGGTTCCTCGATCACGCCGAGCCGCTCGTAGGCGTGGAGGAAGCTGTCGGGCCCCGTCAGGATCCCGACATGCTTGGCGATGGCGCGGGGCCTCATGCGGAAGAGGACCAGCGCGCCCGGACACGCCTCGGCGAGCGGCATCTCGATCATCATGTCGCGCGCACCCTCGGCCAGCACCTCGTGCGGGCCGGTCTCGCCCCAGTCGCGGCTGTAGGGCGGGATCGGGAACGGCTCGGGGCCGACGACCTCTCGCCAGATGCCCCGCGCGAGGCCGAGGCAGTCGCAGCCGACATCGCGCAGGCTCGCCTGGTCGTGATACGGCGTGCCGAGCCAGGACCTCGCTACGGCGATGACACGCTCTGGATCGGAGGAGGTCACAGCACGGACCCTTCGTGGCCACCGTCCTTCGTGGCATAGCGCAGCACGGCGTCCTGGCCGGGGATGTGCGGGAAACCGCGGAAGTTGGCGGTGTTGGCGAACTTGGCGCCGCAGGTCTCGATCCGCTTGTCGCAGCCCGCGCGAATGGTGAAGCCGTCGTCCTCGGCGATCGCGCGCACCGGCGCTTCGAGCAGCGTCAGTACGGCGATGCCATCCGTGACGTCATGGCCAAGCACCTCGGTGCGCCGTCCCGTGTTCGCGCCGCTCGTCCAGTCCAGCGTGCCGAAGGTGAACCAGCCGGAGGCGAAGCCGCCGAGGCCCGAGGCGGTGAAGGCCCGGTCGCGCAGCATGTCGATGACGGCGCCCGTACCCTTGAATACGGGGGCCTCCAGATCGACACCGCAGCGCCCATCGCCGAGCGCGGCGTCGCAGGTCGCCTGGAAGGTCCGCCCGACCGTCTGGCCGAGGACGTGCGCGAGCGAGCGAACCTCGGCGACGAAGGCGAGCCGCCCGCGCCGGATCTGACCGATGGCGCCCCGCCGCATCAGCACGCGCTGGCCGGGATCAGACCAGTTCACCCGCCAGACCTCGACCTCGGCGTTGTCCCAGCCGCCGTCGAGAATGTCGGTCTCGGTGATCCGGTCCGAGGTCAGCACGCCTTCGGCGTCCTGCGCATCGACCGAAAGGTCGGAGCCCGAGCGCACCTCGGACGCCGTCAGCCCGCTTTCCGGCTCGAAGTCGGTCCCGTCGAAGCTCAGCGTCCGGTCGTGGTCGGTGAAGCCGAAACTCACGCCGTCGGCACGCGCGATCCGCCAGCACCAGGCGAGCGTCGTCGTGCCCTCGTCGAGATGGGATTGCAGGGCAGGATCCAAGTTCTTCATCGGCGCAGTTCCAAAAGCGGAATGGAGGTGATCGAGCCGAGCCGCTCGAGGTCGAGCGTCACGTCAAGCACGTCGGTGTCGAAGCGGACCGGCACATCGAACTCGAACCCGGCGGTGATCGCGACGCCAGCGCCCGGCGCGGCGCTGAATGTGACGACACCGGTAGTGGTGTCTACCGACCAGCCGGAGGGCTGATCGACGCCCGACAGCGCGATGCGCACGCTGCCCGCCACCGGCTTCGCGATGGCGCGCGTCCAGGACTGCGCGCCCGAGGCGTAGCGCTTCACCAGCTGGAAGGCGGTCGTCGCGCCATCGCCGGTGCCGATCGCTTGGTCGGTGGGCGATGGCGTGCCAGAGGGCAGGCAGGACTTGTGGTCGCCCCAGTCCTTGAAGCGGAAACCGTGGAGCCGACCGTTGCGCGCCTCGAAGAAGGCAACCACCGCCGCCAGATCGTCGGCGCGGCGAATGCCATAGGCGACGTCGTAGCGGCGGCGCGAATTGGCCCAGCTGGCGTTCCTCTCCTCGTCGCCCGAGGCGAGCTCGACGATCTGCGTGCGCCGCTCCGGCCCGCCCCGCGCGCCGCGGCTGATGTTGTCCGGAAACCGGACCTCGTGGAACGCCATCACATGCCCCTCCGCCCGAGCGAGACCGCCCGGGCGATGTCGGCCGCGACCTGCGTGCGGGATTGCCGGAAGCTTTCAGCGTCGCGGGCCATGATGGTGACATTGACCCCGCCGCCGCCGTAGTTCTGTACCTCCCGCCGTGACAGCACCCGCTCGCCCCGCTGCAGGATCGCAGGAACCTCGTCATGTCGCAGCCCTGCAACGCCGCCGGAGTGCATCCGAGGCGCTGCCGCGAAGGCCATAGCCGGGATCATGCGCGAGGGCCCCGCGGACCCGACCATGCCGCCCGCATGCAGGATGTTCGCGAAGATCCCGCCCGCGCCGCCGAGTGCGCCGGAGAGCGCATTGGCGATCGGACCGAGAATGAAGCGACGTGCCGCCAGCTTGGCGAGATCCGCGATCAGTGAGGTGACCAAGTCCCGGAAATCCAGCTTGCCGGTCTTCACGAACTCACCGACCGCATTCTCCGCCGACTGGAACGCGCTGACGAGGCTTTGTCCGATATCGCCGCCTATAGCGCGGGCCTTGCCGGCATAGTCGGCCAGCGCTGCGGTGACCGCCTGCCAGCCGGTGACGGCGGCTTCGGTGTCGGGTTCGGCAGCAGCGGCAGCAGTCGCGGCCGCCGCACCGGCACCCGCCGCGGCGCGTCCGGCATCACCAAGGGCTGTCTCAAAACGGTTCGCCGCGTCGGTCGCCGCGGTCAGCGCGTCTGCGCCACCCTCATTACTGCCCTGCACCGCGTCACGCAGGGCCTGCCAGCTGGCAAGTGGCGCACGCGCGCCCTCGGCCAGATCGCGCGCCGCACCGCGATAGGTATTGGCGGTGGCAAGCGCAGAGTTCGCAGCCTCGGTGAACCCGAAATCTGGTGCGATGAGCGGGTTGTCGTCGAAGGCCCGGTCAAATGCTGCCTGAGCGGCGGTGGTCGCAGCCGTCGCGGCACCCGCGAAGCGGTTCTCGATCTGACCCAACTCAAGATCGGGGATGATCGAGATGCGCCGCTCCGACCCGAGTGCTTCCAGCCCCTGGTTGATGCCGCCGATGAAACCGTTGATGCGCGAGACCACGCCGTTGAGCATCGCCTCGACGCCGTCGATCAGGCTGTTTGCCGCCTGAAACGCCAGATCGCCGATGGCCGCCGGGAGCAGGCCCCAGATCGCCTTGATCGCCTCAAAGGCCCCCTCGAAGGTGTTCGCGGCCGTGTTGCCAAAGGCCACCACGCTCTCGATGGCACTCTGCATGCCCGACGCGGCGTCTGCTTTCAGGTCGAAGAACATCGCCGTGGCCGCAGCCCCCGCCGCTGCAGCCCCCATCTTGATGCGGTCCCAGACCTCGACCGCAAGATCCTTCAGGAGCGACATCGCTTCTCCGAACCCGCCAGCGCCGGAAACCAGGCGCGTGAACTGATAGACGAGTTCGCCCGCACCGACGATCAGGGCGCCGATGCCCGTGCGGATCAGCGCGCCGCGCAGGACAACCAGCGCCGTGGCGAGCCCGCGAACCGAGAGCGCGGCGGCGGCCATGCCCGCCACCCAGCGGCCCGCAAGGAAGGCGGCGAAGGTCGCGGCGTAGGTGGTCAGGCGGCCGATGTTATCGAAGAGACCGCGGATCGCTATGCCGAGCGGACCGGTGCGGCTGGCAATGGCCGCCATGGCGTTGGCGACGGCTTCCAGCGCAGGTGTCGCAGCGACGGCCAGCTGGTTCGAGAGCCCACGCCAGATCAGGCCAAGCCGGGAGATCGCATCGTTCGTCCGTTCGATCTGCTCAGCATCCTGCTCCGAGACCACGACACCGAAGGCGAGGACGTCCTCCGTCGCCTGGCGCAGCGTCGCGGTGTCGATCCGCGACATCGCTATGGAGCCTTCCTCACCGAAAAGCTGGCCTGCCACGGCGGCACGCTCGGCGGCAGGCACGAAGCTTTCGATGGCCGCGTTGATCGCGCCAACACGCTGATCCAGCGGCAGCGCGATCAGCTCGTTGGCGGAAAGCCCCAGCCGGTCAAGCGCGTCGGCGGCGGGGCCGGTCCCGGCGGCGGCCTGGCTGAGACGGCGCGTCAGATCCTTGGTCGCCTGTTCGATGCCGGACATGGAAACACCGGCCAACTCGCCCGCGCGCTCCAGCGTCTGGATGGAGGCGACCGTGGTCCCGAGAGACTGAGCCAGTTTGGCCTGCGCGTCGACCGTCTGCAGCCCGGAGCGGACCATGGCCACGCCAGCAGCCGCAGCGGCGGCAACGGCGGCGGCCGCAGCGACTTTGACCCGGCGTGAGAAGGCCGCCATCCGGGCATTCGCCGCTTCCATCTCCCGGCTGAGCCGACCGAACCCGCGCGACCCGGCCTCGCCAACGCCTTCCAGTTCGGCGCGCACCTGACGGCCGCCGACCGCGGCAAGGCGGACAGAAACGCGTTTTTCAGCCATGGGAATGATCCATCTGTTCGTTGAGTTTGGCCACCATCACCGCTTCGACGACGGGCAACAGTTCAGCCATGGCCAGAGGCGGGATGCCAAGCGCGTCACCGAGGGCGAGCGCGGCGGACATGTCCCAGCCAATGACAGCGCCGGGTAGAACGCGCAGCTGACCGCCAAGACGGCCGACGAGGTCCCAGACCTGCCAGCCTTCGAATGTGGCGGGTCGGTTCAGCCGCGACGGGCAGGCTTCGCACGCTTCCGCGCAGGCTTCGCAGTATCGGTCGCCCCCGCCGAAGGACCACTCGGCAAGGACGCGGAGACGTTTTTTTCCTGTTCCAGCAGCAGGCCTTTGGAGACGTAGGTCAGTTGGAAGGCCTCGAAGATCGGCCAGACGTCCAGGAGCGCGTCGATGGCGTCCGGGCTCGGGTCGATGAGATTGCCGTCGGGGTCGCCGATACCCTCCCATGCAAGCACGGCCCGCCGCGCCAGCGCCTTGGCGAAGGCAACGGCGCGTTCTTCGTCGCTGGCCTCCTCTGGCAGGCTTTCGACAACCGGATCGCTGCGCGTCACCACCATCAGCGCCGTCGTCAAAGGGCGCAGCTGTACCCGCACGCCGGGCGCGAGGTCGTGCCAGCGGGGTGCATTCGTCAGATCCAGCGTCAGCATCAGTAAACCTCCACATTATTCACGAGGGTGGCGGTGCATATCCGCCCGACCACGCTGTCGCGCGCGGCCTGCCAGTCGAAGGTCGCCTGCACACCCTGTGGTCCGGAAATCTCGATCCGGGGGCGCGGCAGATAGACGGCGTGCACGGTGAATGTGAAGCTCTCGCCAGAGGGCAGCACATAGGCGAACTCGAGCTCGCAGGGATCACCATTGATCGCCTGTGTCACAAGCGTCTGGTCGGCGAAGCGCACCTCGATGGAGCCGGTCAGCGCAGCGATGGAGGGGTCGGCCCCGTCGATGCGGCCGTCCGAGCGGATGGTCTCGATGCGGTCGAGGTTGTTGGCATAGGTGATATCAGCCGAAACCACGTTGCCGAGGGCGGAGCCGTTGCGGGTGATCGCCCCGTTGAAATGCCCGAAGCGCTGCAGGGCCAGATCGGCGGGCGTCCCAGCGTTGGTCGTCGTGCCCACCGTCTCGCCCTGCGCCACCAGCCGGGCTGTTGCCGTCAGCAGGCCCGAACGCTGCATCTGCCAGGTGACCTGGTCAAGCACGCAGCCGGAATACATCGCATAGCGCGGCACCTCGGGCATGCCGGTCTCGATGGACATGCTGGGCAGCGTCCAGCTTCCTGACTGGAATTCATGCGTCCAGGGGCCGGTGCCGGTCGTGGTCGGGTCGCCAAAACCCGCCTTCAGCCAGAAGCCAAAGGCCTCGGCGTCGAGCGGCACGACAACATCGCCGTCTGCCGTCACCGCATCCTTGATCGGTGCCAGCGGATCACGGCCGTAGCCGAGCAGTTCGGAATTGAGCAGTGGTTGTTCCGCCCCCAGCGAGGTGCTGGCAAAGGGCATCTTGGTGAACCCGCCGACTGGCGGCGTTCCATAGGTGGTCTCGAACGCAAGCGCCATCTGCGCCCGCGCCCCTTGGGCTCGTGCCATGTTTCTCTCCTTGGATTGTCGGGATCAGGCCAGCGGGTCGGCCGTGGAATAGTGCAGGACGACCGGGATCACGGCGGCCTTCAGGCTCGCCGCGCCCTCGACCGGCAGATCGACCGGGCGCGGCGCTTCCGCCTCGACCCAGTCGCAGAGGCCACCCAGCGTGCGGTCGGCGGAAAGCGCTGCGCCGATGCTGGCGGTCAGCGTGTCGAAGGCGGCATCACGGTCGGTGCCCTGCACGACCGCCTCGATCTCGGCACGGTGCTGGTAGTGGTAGGCCAGCGGCGACAGGGTTACCTCGGGCTCGCCCGGCTCACCGTCGCGCAGAATCAGCAAGCCCTCGGTGGGCACACGCTCGGGCAGCACATCACCGCGCAGGGCTGTGGCGGGCAGCGCCAAGAGCCGCGCATGCAGCGCGGTTAGGATGGTTTCGCGTGGGGTGGGCATAGGGCTTCCTAGTGCCGAGGTTCCTGCGGCTTTGTTCTGGTGGCTGGCCGTTCAGAAATGCTATTCAACTTAAGAGGTTGGTAGTTGATCGCTTTTAGGTCTACTTCTAATTCTGACGTAAATGGCGTCTTGTAGGTCTCCGCATCGAAGCCTTTGAAGTTGGCGCCGACCTTGTCAAAAGCTCTGAACACACGCACAACTGCCGAAACGAACACCGGCATCATATCAACGTATACTTGATCCTCGGGATATTGCTCTGCCTCCGAAACCTGCTGGATGGCATCGAACCCCAATTCATCACGAATGAGACAAAATCTCTTAAACGCTTTCTCACCGTTCAAAAACTTGTCCCGGTACGGTGAGTCCGCCTTTGGATCTAATCGCAATCGAAAATCACTCAGCTTGAAATAGGCAGTCATCGATAACATGCCTTCACTACTCATTCGATGCCGAGCGAGTAAGTACGTCGCGCCGTTCCATTGGTTTGGATCGCCACGCAACCACAAGTCAGACAAGAGGCCTTGGAATAGAGGATGGTCTCGATGGTGTATGGCATTGCGCAACGCGATCAGCGCAGACGTGTCGCCGTGATCGAAATATGGAAAGTGATCTTTCGAGACATCATAGAGGGTGTGGAACGCCTCCAGTTTTGCCTCGAATGCACGCTCCATGTTATGGATCGCCTCCTCGCGATCCTCGTCAAAAAGGCTCGCGAAACGTCTATGGGCCTCGGTGTATAGCCTCATGTAATTTGCGAGGTTGCTGATAGCGTTCTCGACAGCAGCTAGGCTCATCTACGACATCTCCGATTCTGCCTCGATTAACGGAGGCGGTCTATCACTTGAAATGTCAGTAACAGAGTGAGCCTTGAACGGAAGCCCCCTTTGAATTCAGTATCTTCCCTCCATCCAATTCGCCACGATCAGCCCGGGCACGCTGTCCAGCGCCCGCTCTGCATCCCGGTCGAGGTCCAGCCGCTTCGACAATTTCACCTGCGGCACCAGCAGAAAGATCGGTGCGGTCACCTTTCCGCGCCCAGTCTTCGAACGTGACATCACCGCCTGGCCCCTCGTGTTCAGCCGACCCTCGGCCACCAGCAGGCTCGGGCCCGTCCGGCGATAGACGAACCGCAGGCGCAGCCCGCGCCGCCGTTCCCATTCACCGGGGGTGATCCGGCCGCCGCGTGTGGATTTGCCTGCGGCGGGCAGCGGGATCGCCAGCCAGAACCCGTTTTTCGAGCGGATCAGCGGACCGGTGTCATGCGCGCCGACGATCACCGGGGCCTTCGACCAGACCAGCGCTGCCGCATCCAGGCTCTCACCCGACCGCGGGAAGTTCTGGTTGCGGATCGAGTTGGCAAGCCGTCGACCGAGCCCCGCGCCGGTGATCTGGGTGCGCCAGGCAGCTTTGAGCCCGCTCCCAGCCTCGCGCATGGCGGCCGTTACCGCGCGCTCACCGGCCGCAACCTCGGCTGCCATCATGGCCACGATGTCAGGATCAATGTCGAGCTTGAGCTTCATGCCGGGCGCAGATCCACGGTCCAGACCAGCCGCTCGCGGTCGCGCAGCGGCTCTCCCTGGATGAGGAAGGCCTCGCCGTCGATTTCGATCCGGTCGCCGGGGCGCGGGTTCGCCACCTCGGCGACGCGCAAGTCGACCCGCGTCGTTTCCGACCAGAGCCGGGCATCGCCGAAGTCGGTGATCGCATCGGCCTGCCGGGAGACGACGCGCACCAACACGGGCGCGCCGCCGTCGGAGGTGTAGATCGCCTCTCGCCCGAGGTTGGGATCCGCGAACAGAGCATCAACGACGGCGGCAAACGCGGTCATCAGAAGCTGCCGTTCAGGCGCACCCGGCCGATGGTGTCGCTCGCGCCGCCAGCGACGGCTTCGGTTGCCACGCCGATCAGCGTATTTGCCGTGGCGGTCTTGGTGGCTTCCTTGGTGGTGTTGTCCCAATAGACCTTGTCACCGGCGGACCAGGCTTGAGACGCGACCTTTTTCAGGTCGAAGACACCGACAAGCACGGCCTCGACCGCCTCGGCGTTGGCGGCGTCCCCGGTGGCCACGCCGAAGATGGAGCCGACGAGCAGGCCATCGCCGGATGTGACGGCGTAGGGCGCGGTCAGGGTGAGGGTGTTGCCGGGCTGGACGTAGTTTTTCATGGCGGGATCCTTTGCAAACAGGAACGGGCGGCCCGATTGGACCGCCCGTCAGAGGTGAGATGTCAGGAACGACCCGGCTTATGCCCCCGGGTTCTTGTAGAGACCGCGCCAGTCGATGGCCTTGGCGCCGAAGTCGAGACGGCACTTGATCTCGACGCCGTCGACGTCGAAGCCGTTACGCGTCTCGATGTAGGCGCCCTGCTGGCCCTCGAGATAGGCGTACTCGATGGTGTCGATCTGGTTCGGGCTGGCCGCCAGATACCAGGCGGTCTCGCTGGCGGCGTCGAGCCGCGGCTCGCTGATCGGGGCGAGCGTGCGGATCGACTGCGGCACCACGCTGGACGTCGCGGCGGGCACGAGATTCTGCGCGACCAGCTGTTCGGCCTTCAGTTCCAGCGAGGCGGGCACGATCAGGAAGGCGGGGCGCACGTTCAGCACCGTTTTCTTGTCGAGGCCGGTCTGCTTGGCCATCGCCGCGCGGGCCGCGCCCACCGCATCGACCGCCAGCGCCGTGCCGGTGCCCGCAAGGTTCTTGTGGTTGGCATGGAACAGCGCGTTGCCATCGGCCATGGCCGGGTTGGCGGTGATGATGCCCCAGACCACGTCCGATTCCAACTGGGCGATGGAGTTGCCGTACATCGCCGGGATCCGGGTGAATGCGTCGAGGTCGTCGTTGATCAGCGTCTGGCGGGTGATCGCGACCACCCGGCCATAGGTCTTGACCTTGTAGCTCTCCTTGCTCTCGCCGAGCGTCCCGCGCTTGAACTCGCCGCTCTCGCCGACCTCCAGCAACTGCGGGGCCTCGCCCAGCTGGACCCGGTGCATCGCCTTGAAGTCGGTGGCCAGCACCTGGCGGCAGAACAGCATGAAGGTGCGGGGATAGGCCTCGTAAGCCTGCCGCAGGGTCTTGTTGGTCACCGCCGACAGGATCTCGGGGAAGTCCGAGGTCGAATGCAGAGCCCGCGTCGCAACCTCGTCGCGCGACAGGCCGCGCGTGTTGACCCCGGCATTGCCGAGGCTTTCGCGGGCGAGTTCCAGCAAGGTCATGCCGCGATACTGGCGTGCCGCGTCCTCCAGCTGGAACAGCGTGGGGCTGTAGCGGTGCAGCAGCGCATTGGCCACCGCGTCGCGGCGGGTGATCGCCTCGTCCCGTCCGCCCAGCGGGATCGACACCTGGCTGAAGGTGCGGATTTCTTCGGATTTGGCGGCCACCTGATCGAGGATCAGACGGCGGGCTTCGCCGATATCGGTCCCGCGTTTGACCAAATCCTCGGCAAAGCTGCGCTCGAGGTTCAGGCGGCTCGCCAGATCATAGATCGTGGAGACGCGGTCCCGCTCGGCCTCGCGAGCACGGGTCGCGACGACTTCGGTATCAAGTGCAGGGGTTGCCTGCTGTTTGGGTTGGGCGCGGGTTTCAACAGCTGCGTTTTTCGGGTCGGTGGCAGGCGCTTTCGGCTCGGTCATGGTGGTGTCCTCGGTCGCGACGGAGTCGCTGGGCTGGTCTTTGGCCTCTGCGGCCGGGGCGTTGGGTTTGTCCGTCATCGGGATGGCTCCTGTTTGGGTGGGTGAGACGTCCCGGCGATGGAGGACGCAGTCGTGAAGGGAGGATTGGGCGCGGAACCCCGCGGCTGGATCGGCGCCGACGGGCACGGCGGACACCTCGAAAGGCGTCCAGTCGACCGCGCGCCAGAGTTCTCGGGCCGCTTCGGGCTTGGACACTTCGAAGCGATGGACCTGGTAGCCGATGGAGACCGCGCGGATGTGCCCGGCCTGGATGTCCCGCCAGATCGGTTCGACATCGGCGCGCTCACTGATCCGGAGCTGCGCGATGCCGCGTCCGTTTTCGACGCGGGCCGAGCCGGGAACGACCGAACCGATCACCGCATCCAGCGTGTCGATCTCGTGCACCTTCAGGAACGGCGCGCCCGCATTCAGCCGGTCGAGCCGGACATGGGCGGGGTCGAGGCTCAGTTCCTCGTCATAGGGCTCACCGAACAGCGTCGAGCGGCGGACCCGCGCCCCCGCCGACCAGATCACCTCGACGGTGCGAGCGTCGGTATCTACTGAGTTCGGCGCAAGCTCCGCCGACCGGCGCATGGCCGGCAGTTCGATCATCGTGTCCATGTTGGTCAGTCCTGTTGGTCGGCATGCGCCGGGCCAGTTTCATTTGCTGGATCGCTTGCCGGGTCATTGGCCATATCGCCGGTCTGCGCGCTGCCGGTCTTCGTGACCCGCCGCGGGTCGCTGTCGAGCACCAGCCCAAGCGCGTCGAGCTTGGCATTGGTCGCTGCGATCTCGGCCAGCACCGCATCGGGATTACGGCCCTGTTTCGCAATCACCTCGGCCAACGTCATGGTGCCGGATCGGATCGACAGCAGGTTCGCCATCGCGTCCTTCTGCGGATCGACCGCCTCGAACTTTGGCGGTGACCATTCGACGGGCACGTCCGGTGTCGGGATCTGGCCCGCCGCCCACGCGGCCTCGGTGAACCAGCGCCAGACCGGCGCGCAGAACATCGGGATGAACAATTGCCACTGCACCGCATCGATCTGGCGGCGGAACTCCACGAGCCCCGCGCGGATCGAGGAATAGTTGACCTGGGACAGGTCCCCGGTCAGCAATTCATAGGGCACCCGGAACCCTGCCGAGATCGTGTGCAGGCTGGCGCGCTTGTATTCGCCATACCCGCCGGTGGCCGAGGGCTGGTTGAATCGGATGTCCTTGCCGCCCCGGGCATAGGCGATCAGCCCGGGTTCGAACTGCTCGACCCGGTTTCCGTCGGCATCGACCACGGAGGGCGCGATGCCCTGCTGCGCCTCATCGTCCCCGAAGACGATGGCGGTCACGCAGGCCTCGGTCTTCTTGCGGACCAGTTCGGCGACCTCATAGTCGTCGAGATCGCGCAAACTGCGGATCACCGGCGCGCCCCAGGGAACGCCGCGCGCCTGCGTGCGCTGCTTTTCATAGACATGGGCGATTTCACTCGCCGGGACCGGACGGCTGTCGAACCCGCCGCGCAAGGCACCATGCGCATCGCCCGGATGCTCGGCATGCAGCCAATAGGCCCGGCGCTTGCCGACCGGGTCGAACTCGATCCCCTGGACCAGGCGGCCCGCGCCGATGGCGCCGGATTTCATGGCGTCGAGGAAGTCGGCCTCCAGCACCTGCAATTGCAGCGGCACCGGCAGACCATCTGATGCCCGCCGCAGACGGCGGCGCACCAGCACCTCGCCCCCCTCGACCATCTCGCGGCAGATCAGCGTCTGCAGCCCGTAGAAATCGAGCTGGCCATCGGCGTCTGCCGCCTCCGACCACCGTGCGAAGAGTGCGTCCACCGCGCGGTCCAGCTTGTCATCGCCGCTCGCGGCGCGCGGCATGATTCCGGCGCCAATGATATTGTTGACCAGCACCGACACGGCCTTGGCCGCGTGAGGGTTGTTGCGCACCAGATCGCGCATCCGGTCCCGCAGAAGCGCCCCGGCCACGCCGACCTCGGTGTCGGCCGAGGATCCCGGCGCACGCCAGCCCTCCGTCCTCCGCCCGCGCGCGGCCCCGTCATAGCCCCGCGTCAGGGTCTCGAAGGCCTGACGCGCCATCACGCGACGCGCCGCCATGCGCGGGGCCACCGATGCGATGGCGTGATCGAACCAGGTCGCCGACATCACCGGTCCCCGCGCGAGAAACCAGCCAGCCCGGCCACCGGCAGCGGACGGCTGACGCCCGCGATGGCTCGTTCGATGGTCCGGATGCGGGCCAGCAGATCCTCGGCCGAACCGTAGTCGACGGACTTGCCGTCATAGCTGACCCGGGTCGTGCCGCTGGCATAGGCGCGGCGCAGCGCCGAGAGCTCGGTTTCCGTCCAGTCGGTCATGTTCAGAAGTTATCCGTTTTGATCAAGGGGCGGTTTCGGCCCATTTTCGGTCATCCCTGATCAGGGCGTTTGCGAGGATCAGGAGCTTGCGCATCACGGCGGTGAGCGCGACTTTTGCCGGTTTTCCTGCGCCGCAGAGCGCCTGATAGGTCTGACCGAGCTGCCGGTTGTGGCGCGTGGCGACGAGAGCGGGCATGTAGAGCGCCCGGCGCAATCCGCGGCGCCCGCCGCCGATCCTCGACTGGCCCTTCCACCTGCCCGACTCGCGGGTGATCGGAGCGAGCCCGGCGAGACTGGCGGCTTCCTTGCCGTCCATCGTGCCCAACTCGGGCATCTCCACGAGCATGGCGACCGCCGCGACCGGGCCGATGCCGGGGATCGACATCAGGATCCCGAAGCGATGGGCGAGCGCCGGATCCTCGGTGACGAGGCGCGCGAGCTCGGCGTCGATCTGTTCGATCTGGCGTTCGACCTGCCGCAGACGCGCCCGCAGCTGCGCCAGGACGACCTTGTTGCGCGCCGCCTGAAGACGGTTGCGGCAGGCGGTGCGATCCTTGATCAGGCCGAGACGCGCGATGTGCAACTCCCTGATTTCGTGCATGCTCTCGCTGCGAACCGGCGTGGCCCCGAGCTCGAGTACCGCGCCCATCCGCGCGAGCATCGCGGCGTCGACACGGTCAGTCTTGGCCCCGTAGCCCGCGGCCTGCGCGAACCGGCGCGCGCGGCCGGGGTTCACCTTGACCAGCGCGTGGCCCGCCGCATCCAGCGCAGCCTCCATGTCGCGGTGATAGCGCCCGGTCGCCTCGTAGACGACGCGGACCGGGGTCTTGCCGATCCAGCGGCGCAGAGCCGCGAGACCCGCCCTGTCGTTACCGAACCGGGCATGCCGGCCGTCGGACTGACGGTGGATGTCGAGCGTGTCTTTGGAAATGTCTATGCCGATGGTATCCTGCATTGCCTTTCGTCTCCTGTGCTTGTCGTACGGGGCAATGCGTGCAGCATCCCCCACCTATCCGTTCAGGACATGCGAAAGGCGGGGGCGATCCAACTTCTGACCGGTCCTTGGGAACCTCCATCCTTTCGACCCGTCCCCCGCCGCTCTCCGGCATGTGTGAGGTGCCGGAGAGCGGCTCCTGTATCGCACAGGAGCCGAGACCGATCTTAAGACAACCATCCTCCGCGCCGGCCGAGCCAGTCGGAGCGGCGCTTGCCCTGCGGGGCCTGTCCCGGCCGGTTGATCTGCCCGGCGGGATCGGCGTCGGTTGGGGCGGCCCCGAGCTGATCCTCGAGGTCACGCCATTTCTCGTCGGGCCAGCGGTCCGCGCCCGCGATCCAGGCGGCGGCGCGGGCATAGACCCGGCAGTCCAGCGCCTCGTTGCGCTCGCGCAGCTTCTGCCATTCCAGCCGGGCGAAGCCGCGTTTGGTGCGCACCGTCACCAGCTGCTCGGCCACGAACTGCTTCAGCCATTCGTTCTCGACCCAATGCGGAAGATGGACCGAGCCGGGCGGGAATGCCGCCCCGTCGGCCATCTCCTCCTCGGTCGGCCGAGCCAGCCGCAGGAAGCGGTAGGTCTCGGCCTTGAAGGTCGACACCGCCACGGTCCAGAGCCGCGCGCCGCGCCGCAGACGTTTGCCGCCCTCGGTCGCATCGACGAAGGTGGGCCCCGACACCGGGCTCGAGCGGTTGAACCCCTCGACGCCCTTGACCGGCGACACCTGCCCAAACCCCTGCGCCCGCGACCAGGAATAGACCGCCGGGGCCGCGTAGCCGGTATCGATGGCGAGCCGCGCGATGCGCAGATGCGCGCCGCGTTCGTGCGGCCAGGACCGGTCAAGCAGCGCGGTCAGTTCCGACCACGCGTCGTGCCGGTCCGGCCCGCCCTCGATGACGACGTGATCGACGAGCCAGCTTTCCAGACCGCGACCCCAGGCCCAGACGTCCACCTCGATCCGGTCCTTCTGAACGTCGGCCCCGGCGGTCAGGAACAGCCCGCCCGCAGGCACCGTGCCGGATGTCCAGCGCTCGCGCCGGTCGTAGAGCCGCTGCCAGTCGGGCGCCTCCCCGGTTTCGACCCAGGTCTCGCCGAGGATCGTGTTGCGGAACGCCTTGATCGCCTCGTCCGACCCCTGTGCAGCGTCCCATGCCCGCACGATCCGCTCCCAGCTCAGCCAACCGATCGGCGAATAGAGCGCCGAGAGGTGATAACCGACGGTACCGGGATCTGCGGCCGTTGCAGTCGCCCGCCATTCGCCGCCCTCCAGCATCGCCGTCTTGTTGTGTTCGGCGATGGCCTGATCGCAGCCCTCGCAATGATATTCCGCCGTCTCCGGGCGGCCCTTCTGCCAGCGCAGCCGGTCGAACTTCAGCCACTGCATCGCGCCGCAATGCGGGCACGGCACAAAGAACCGGCGCTGGTCGCTGGCCTCGTATTCCCGTTCGATCCGGCTCAGCCCCCGGATCGTCGGCGTCGAGACAAGGAACACCTTGCGCCGGTGGGCAAAGGTCAGGGACCGCGCTTCCGCCAGCGTGACCGGGTCGCCTTCCTCGTCGGCCGAGGCCGGATAGGCGTCGACCTCGTCGAGAAAGATGTATCGCGCCGGGGTCGAGCGCAGCCCGACCGCCGAATTTGCCCCGGTCATGATCAGGATGCCGCCCGCGAATTCCTTCGACAGCATGGTGTTGCCTGCGTCGCGGGATCGCGCCGGTTTGACTCGTTCCCGGAGTTCCGGGCTCTCATCAATCAGCGGATCGATCCGCTGGCGCGAGTTCCGTTTGGCCAATTCCACCGTCGGCTGGACCGCCAGCATTGGGCCCGGGGCCTGGTGGATGGCAAAGCCGATCCAGTTGTTGCCCGCTTCCGTCGCGCCAACCTGCGCGGCTTTCATGAAGACGATCCGCTGTGTGGGATCGCCGGGCGACAGCCGATCCATGATCTCGCGCATGTAGGGCGTGCGCCCGGTGCGATACCGCCCCGGCTCGGCCGAGGCGCGGCCCGACAGCATCCGGTGCCGATCCGCCCACTCCGACACCGTCAGATCCGGATCGGGCGTTAGGCCAGAACCCCAGGCGCGCAGGATTTCTGCTGCGCCGTCGAACTCCAGCATATCGTCCGCATCACCTGAGATCGGGTTTGACCTCGGCAAGATCGTCGAGCTGGGCACGGACATGTTTCTCCAGAACCTTCTGCATGGCTGCGGGCTCCACACCCAGATCGGCCGCCATCAACGCCGCCGCACGAGCGGGCCAGTTGACCCAGACGTCGCGCTCCTGCCGCGCCAGCCGAAACACCAGCGACAGCGCGCGGGCGCGGTCGATCAACTCGCCCTTCAGCTTTTGCAGCCGCAGACGGCGTTCCTGCGCTTTCAGAACTTCGTTGGCCGTCTTGGCCTGCAGAAAGGTCGTGCCGCTGCCGACTGGTGGGGCCGCCATTCCCTGTTCGCGCAGTGTCTCGCCCACGGCGGAGACCGCGGCCTCGGAGACGGGTTTGAGTTTTGGTTGCGGCGCTTTACGGGTTTTGGACGGATCGGTCGCCTCGGCGCGCAGGGCATCGCTGGCCACCGGGTCGATGCTGCCATCGCCGTGCAGAACCAGCCGCCCCGTCGCCTTGGCCTTCTGGATCGCCCCGCGTGAAAGGCCGACGCGGGCGGCATACTGGCGCTCGCTCAGCCCCTCCATGACGCGCTCCGATTATCATTCAAAATCATGTTCTTATGGTGTTGATAAGCCTCCTCATCAGAGCGAACGTGATCCTACGAAAACGATGCAACTCACCACCGCGCTCAAGCAGCGCAGCGATAGCGCAAACCCAAGGAGCCGCCACGATGACCCGCCTGAACCCCCAGACAACTCCCCGTCACCAACTGCGCGCCGAGAAGGCTGCGCGGAACAAGGAAGCAGCACTCAGCGCCTTCATGGGCAAGAAAGCCGAGATCGACGAGATGCTCGCCCGACTTCAGGGGCTGAGCGACGAGCATTTCAACGCCCACCCCGACGAGGTGAATTGGGGCCATGTCGGCACGCTTGAGCACTACGCCAGCCTCCTGAAGCGCATCACCGACAGCGCCTTCAGCGAAGGCGAGCACGCCGAGTGACAGGAGCCAACGCCATGGAAACCAGCACCATCCGCATCGCCATTCGCGGCCTCAACGAGCCTTGGGATACGAGCCGCATCCCGGTGGTTCTCGACGAGATCAAAGCATCGCTCCGCGAGGAAGCCGATATTCCCGCACGACTGACGGCCGACAGCATGACCATCGCCATCGACGTCGCCACCGACCGACTGCCCGACGCCGCTGCTCTTCTGCGCGAACTTGGGCTGATCTGACCTCGGACCTCCGCCCGAACTCCGGCCGCGCGCCCTGCGCGGCTTGGGGTCGTAGAAGACCGCGACGGTCGCGGTCCGAACACGGAGACGACCCCATGACCAAGCTTTCCGACACCCAGACGATCATCCTGTCCCGCGCGGCCCAGAACGAAGACCGCATTGCCCTGCCGCTGCCCGACAGCCTGCGCGGCGGGGCCGCCGCCAAGGTGGTCGGCGCGATGCTCACCAAGGGCTTCCTCGAAGAGGTCGAAGCCGACATGCGCAAGGGCGAGCCCGTCTGGCGCGAGACCGGCGACGCCCACGGTGTCACGCTGGTCGCTACCGACGCAGGCCTCGCCGCCATCGGCATCGAAACCGACCCCGCGCCCAAGGTGCGCACTCAGCGCGAGGGCACCAAGCAGGCGGCGCTGATTGCCATGCTGCGCGCGCCGAATGGCGCGACTATCGAGGAAATTGCCGAAGCGCTCCAGTGGGCACCACACACAATACGGGGCGCGATGTCCGGTGCGCTCAAGAAGAAGCTCGGGCTCGAGGTCACATCCGAGAAGATCGAGGATCGGGGGCGCGTATACAGGCTCCCAGCCGCCTGACGCACTCGACCCAGACAAGTTCATGACCGCCATCCCACCGGGGTGGCGGTTCGTCATTTGGCGCTCCGCATCCGGATCGCCTCGAACACCCGCCGCAAGGCGAACGAGCGGGTGATCGACACGATGGTAAAGACAAGCCCCATTTTCAGGTTCTGCGCCAGCGTCGTGTGCAACCCGAAGATCGGGAAGACCAGGATCTGCGTCGCAACCGCAACTCCGTAGCCCACGATCACGTTGGCGACGGACTCAACCAGCGACATGAGGCGCGATTGTTTCATGCGAGCGCCCCATCATCCATCCGCCAGCAGTTGAGCCGCCAGAGTTCGCAGCGCATGCGCTGCAACCAGGGGGACCACGCCGTTGCCACAGAGGCGAAGCCGGTCCACCCGGTTGGCCAGCCCATCAGCGCCTCGACGAACAGCGGGTTCAAGGTCCGGCGCGGCTCGGAGGTATCGCTCCCAACCATCGGCGTCACCAGGACCTGGCGGCCAAGCAGGCCGTTCACCGGCGTGTTCGCCAATGTCGTCGCACCGTCCTTGTGATCGCGGGCCGTCGGCGTCATCCACATGGCCGCGGTATGGGTCAGATCCGCTGTCCTGCGGTTGCCAGCACTCGGCTTGCAGCCGTCGTTCGCCATCGGCGTCGGCCAGTCCCGCGCCAACCGATCCAAACCCTTTTCGGCCTTCCGGTCGCCGCCACGGCTCCGAAAGCTGTCGGTCTGCGGCGTGGGCCACATCGCGGCGCTCGTCGCGAGGTTCATTCCATGTTTGCCCGCTTCTTGCGAGGGCGATGGTTTCGTCTGCCGGTTCTCGTTTGCGCTGGCCCGGGGCGTCGGCCAGAGCCGCAGCATTTCCGTTCGGTTCCCGCCGCTCGAGCGGGTCCCAGAGCAGGCGCGCGGGGTCGGCCAACTCGTCGCCCTCGCGGATGGCGAGGATGAACAGCCGCTCACGCTTGTGGGGCGCACCAACTTCCGCCGCCGTGAAGAGGCCTGCCGCAAGCTTGTAGCCCATGTCGACCAGTCCGCTGGCGACCTCGGGGAAGCCGAGGCGGAGATGATGGGCGACATTCTCGAGGAAGACGAAATGCGGTTTGATTTCGCCGATGATACGAGCGACATGCGGCCAGAGGTGCCTCGGGTCATCCGCGCCCCGGCGCTTGCCCGCGACCGAAAATGGCTGGCACGGATAGCCCGCAGTGACGATATCCACCGCGCCGCACCACGGGCGGCCATCGAAAGTTCCAACGTCGTCCCAGACAGGTGCGCAATCCAAGGCCGCGTCTTCCATCCGCGCCACGAGAGTGGCCGCGGCGTAGGTTTCCCGTTCGACATGGCCCACAGTTCGATATCCTGGGATGGCGATGGTGAGCCCGAGGTCGAGCCCGCCTGCGCCGGAGCACAGCGAGAGGCCGAACAGGCATACGCCTGCGGTTCCGGAAGCGCGTCCGGAGGGATGTAGAGCCAGGTCATGCATGTCACGCGGCGGATTTGGGTTTGCGGGAGGGTTCTGGGTCGGGGCCAGTGTCGGGCGCATCGGCGGGGGTTTCGGCATCATCGCCCAGCCGCTCGGCTTTCACCTGCGCGAAGGTCCGACCGTCGCCTTCGAGGAGTGCATCGCGACCCGTATCGGCCTGCCAGCGTTCGACGGCGACATCGATGTAGGCTGGACTGATTTCCATCGCGAAAACGCGGCGACCGTTGGCTTCACCGGCCATGATCTGCGAACCCGAACCACAGAACGGCTCGTAGCAAAGCCCGCCGCGCGCAACATGCTGGCGCATCGGGATGCCGAAGGCGTCGAGCGGTTTCGGCGTCGGATGGTCGGGTCGGTCGTCCTTGGCGAAGCTGGGCAGCGCCCATGTGGACGGCAGCGTTTCCTCGGCGACCTTCGGCGGCCGGTTGGGGCGGCGCCAACCCATGAAGCAGGGCTCGTGCTTCCAGAGGTAATGCGACCGGGTCAGGACGCCGCGGTCCTTCACCCAGATGATCTGCTGGTGCACGAAGGCCCCGGCCTTTTCCCAGCAGGCCTCCAGCATCGCCTGGCGGCGCGAGGCGTGCCAGCAGTACCATGCCGCGTCCTCGGTGATCGCCTCGGCGACGGCGGCGGCGATGAAGCCGTCGTAAAGTTCCGCGCCTTGAGAACTGTCGTCCCAGGTCGTGCCGTAGGACGCCGACCAATCCTTGTTCCGGGTCGGGTGGTTCGAGCCGTCGTAATCGACGAGATACGGCGGATCGGTAGCGAACAGGATCGCCCGCTCGCCATTCATCAGACGGCGCACATCGACCGCGCTGGTGCTGTCGCCGCTGAGCAGCCGGTGATCGCCAAGGATCCACAGATCGCCGGTCCGTGATGCCGGGTTGCGCGGGGGTTCGGGGATGGTCACCGGGGGCACGGAGCCCCCGACGCCACCTTCTTCACTGTCCCCCTCCGGCACGAAGGCCAGCAGCTTGTCGAGCTCGCCGTCGGAGAATCCGACCAGCGACAGGTCGAAATCCTCCGCAAGCAGGTCGTTCAGTTCGGCAGACAGCAGCGCCTCGTCCCAAGTCCCGAGTTCCGTCAGCTTGTTGTCCGCGATGCGGTAGGCCCGGCGCTGCGCGTCCGTCAGATGGCCCAGCACGATCACCGGAGCTTCCGTCAACCCGAGCTGCGTCGCGGCCAGAACCCGGCCATGGCCCGCGATCAACTCGCCGTCGTCTGCGACGAGGCAGGGCACGGTCCAGCCAAACTCGGCCATGCTGGCAGCAATCTTCGCGACCTGATCCGCGCCATGGGCCTTCGCGTTTTTCGCGTAGGGCTGAAGCTTGGCCAGCGGCCAGGTTTCGATCGCGTCCGGGGCAAAGCTCAGGGTCATGCGGGTCGGTTCGCCTCAATCGGGTGGACTCCGGACACCGGCAGCCAGCCTGGACTCCGCAAAGGGTCCAGCGGCCACCGGACGTTTCCGGCTCCAAGAGTTTGTTTTATTGTGGTTTTCAGCAGATCGCGGGTGGATGCCCGCCGGGGTGGCTTCCCAAAAAACCGGCCCTGTCGCTGGCGATATTGCGCGCTTCGCCCGCCAGCATACGTCAATGGTTTGGCTGCCATCGGCGACGGTTCGAACCCGTCAGGCGCAGACCGCTCGCCCGGTTTCGAACTGTCGCTGTCTGCGTGCCATCCTGTTCCCCTTCGGACCCCGGCCCGGCTTCCAGGTGGACCCGGAAGCTGGCTGTGCCGCTGCGTCCCCCCGCTCACGCCTCGTGCGAGTTTATCCGGTTTGTAGTCCACAGCCGGGGTGCGGTGAACCCCGTCCGATGTCTCTCCGAAAATTCCCTCACAGGACGATTTTCCTTGACAGCCGGTTGGCGTTCTCGACCACGAAGCGTTTCGAACGTCGCGAGGGTGGCACGCGACCGTTGAGCCGCCAGGTGATCAGGGCAACGCCGTAGTGCCAGTGGCGGTTGGCTGCCGGACGGCTCAGCCCGATCTCCCAGCTGATCTTCTTCCACGGCTCGCCGTTGGCACGCAGCCAGACGATGCGGGCGTCGCTCTTCTCCAGCCAGCGCAGCCAGAGCAGCGCTTCCTCGGCCTGCGTGATCTGACGCGGGCTGGGCCGTGGCCGCCGCATCCGGGGCTCCTGACCCACCTTGTCGGCGAAGCTGTGGAAATACTCGGGCCAGGCGTTGAAGAACCCCTGCGGCATGACGCCGGGCAAGGTGCGGAAGACGTCGGCCGCGCTCTCCAGCCGGTCCTCGACCATGGTGGGCGTCCAGTCAGCCATTCGCGGCCTCCCGGTCTTCCGCCCGAGGCCCATACAACTTCTCGCCGAGCTGGCGGACCAGTTCGCGCTCGGGCCAGGTGAGCCGTTGATCATCGAGCGAAACGGCCAGCATGCGCTGTTCCTTCCAGCCGTCACGCTTGACCTCGTCGGGGTTGCGGCGGTGACCGCCGTAGCCCTTGGGCGTGAACCGCATGCCGCTCATTGCACGCCTCCCCGGGTCTCCAGCGCCCAGAGCAGGATCGCGATGGCGTCGGCCTCGTTGTCGTCGGCGGGGCTGAAACCACGGGCCCGGGCGGCGGCGATCATCGCGTCCTTGTTCGCGTTGCCCTTGCCGGTGGCGTGGCGCTTGATGGTGCTGACCGGGACGCCCTCATAAGGCACGCCGCGCAGTTCCGCCCACGCGGTCAGCGTGGCCATCAGTCCGCCGTAGATGTGGCTCGCGTCGGTGCCGGCGTGGCGGCGCACTTCCTCGAACCAGATCGTGGCAATCGGCCCGGAAAGCCGGTCCAGCTCGGTCAGCCAGTTGGTGAAGCGGAGGTAGCGCATGCCGCCGCCGTCGAAGCGGCCGGGCTTGAACGATGCCGTGCCGCTGGTGATCAGACCGTCAAAGCCACGGATGGCCCAGCCGGTGGTGGTGCCA
>PHEG01000081.1 GCA_002842835.1 Alphaproteobacteria bacterium HGW-Alphaproteobacteria-2
GTTGCCGGATTCGTCCGCACAGCCGTTTGTTCGTTTCGACCGCGTTCAGAAAAGCTACGACGGCGAGACGCTCGTCGTTAAGGATCTCAATCTCGACATCGCCAAGGGCGAATTTCTTACCATGCTCGGCCCGTCCGGTTCGGGCAAGACCACTTGCCTGATGATGCTCGCGGGCTTCGAGACCGCCACCCACGGCGACATCCTGCTCGACGATCGGCCGATCAACCGCATCCCGCCGCACAAGCGCGGCATAGGCATGGTATTTCAGAACTACGCGCTTTTCCCGCACATGACGGTGGCAGAGAACCTTTCCTTCCCGCTCGAGGTGCGCAAGCTTGGCAAGTCCGAGCGTGATGCGAAGATCAAGCGCGCGCTCGACATGGTGCAGATGGGCGCCTTCGCGGGTCGGCGGCCTGCGCAGCTTTCGGGCGGGCAGATGCAGCGCATCGCGCTTGCCCGCGCGCTGGTGTTCGAGCCCGAGCTGGTGTTGATGGACGAGCCGCTCGGAGCGCTCGACAAGCAGTTGCGCGAGCACATGCAGTTCGAGATCAAGCGCATCGCGGACGATCTGGGGATCACCGTGGTCTATGTCACCCACGACCAGACCGAGGCGCTGACCATGTCCGACAACGTTGCGGTTTTCAATGACGGCGTGATCCAGCAGCTTGCGCCGCCCGACGAGCTCTACGAGGCGCCGCAGAACAGTTTCGTGGCGCAGTTCATCGGCGAGAACAACACGCTCGACGGCACGGTCGAGACGATTTCGAACGGACGCTGCACGGTGCGCCTCGACGATGGCGAGGTGATCGACGCGAAGCCCGTGAACGTCTCCAAGCCCGGCGAACGTACGCTGATCTCGATCCGCCCCGAGCGGGTTGAGTTCAACAAGGACCGGCTGAGCCCGGACGCCCATATGATCCAGGCCGAGGTTCTGGAGTTCATCTACATGGGCGACATCTTCCGCACCCGGCTCAGGGTTGCGGGCAGGGACGACTTCATCATCAAGACCCGCAACGCGCCCGACCAGGTGCGCCTGAAGCCGGGCGAGAAGCTGGAAATCGGCTGGCTGCCGGAAGACTGCCGGGCGCTCGACGCCTGACCGGCGGCCAACCCGTGCCGCGGCTTCGCCGCGGCATCACCCTTGGCCTTGCCGCTTTGCCCGGAGCACGGGGCCGCAATTCAATACGGGAGAATGGGAGTATCGGATGAAACGCATCACCACCCTTGCCGCCACCAGCATGGCGGCCCTGATCGCGGGCACAGCGCTCGCACAGGACCTGCCGCCCTGCGAGAACTGCGCCGACAGCATGACCGTCGTTTCCTGGGGCGGCGCCTATCAGGACAGCCAGATCAAGGCCTACTCCGAGCCCTATGCGGCTCTGACCGGTGTGACCTTCACCTGGGACGAAAGCTCGGCCGAGGCGGTGGCCAAGCTTCGCGCCATGGACGAGGCCGGCAACATCACCTGGGATCTGGTCGATGTGGTGGCCTCCGACGCGATGCGCCTCTGCGACGAGGGTCTGGCGCTGGAGATCGACCATGACGAGGCGCTCGCCCCCGCACCCGACGGCACCCCGGCCAGCGAAGACTTCGGCGATCTGATCGTGAGCGATTGCTACATTCCGCAGATCGTCTATTCGACGACGTTCGGCTACCGCACGGACAAGGTTCCAGCGGGCGTCGAGCCGCCGAGCAGTGTCTGCGACATCTTCGATCTGGCCAAATACCCGGGCAAGCGTGCGCTGCAGAAGCGCCCGATCGACAACATGGAATGGGCACTCTACTGCGACGGCGTGGCCAAGGACGAGATCTATGACGTCCTGGGTACCGATGAAGGCGTCGAGCGCGCGCTTGCCAAGCTCGGCACGATCAAGGATCAGGTGGTCTGGTGGAGCGCCGGGGCCGAAACCCCGCAGCTTCTGGCAGATGGCGAGGTGTTCCTGGGATCGACCTTCAATGGTCGCCTCTTCTCGGCGATTGCCGAGCAGAACCAGCCCATCGAGATGCTTTGGGACATGCAGTCGTTCGACCTCGACGGCTGGATCGTGCCGGATGGCCTGCCTGAAGACCGGCTGAACCGTGTGATGCACTTCCTGCGTTTCGCCACCGATACGCAGCGGCTGGCAGATCAGGCGAAGTTCATCTCCTACGGCCCGGCGCGCGCGTCGTCTGCGCCCGCGATGATCTGGACGCCAAGTTCCAGGCCTGGCTCGCGCAGTAAGCGCCACGCATGCGACCGGAGGGGGCCCGCCGGCCTCCTCCCCATCCGCCGGGCGCAAGACCCGGCACCGGCAAAGCCGAACCTGCGACGGGGATCACATGAGCGAGACCACACAGACCGGGCCGATGCGCGCCGCCGACGGCACACCGCTGAAGCGCAGCCTGCGCCGTGCGCTGCGGGCGCAGAAGATGCGCGCGCTGGCGCTGATCGCTCCGCTTCTGATCTTCGTGCTTGTCACCTTCATCGCCCCGATCGCCGACATGCTCTTTCGTTCGGTGGAAAACCAGATTGTCGGCAACACGCTTCCGATGACCGTCGAGGAATTGCGCGACTGGGACGGCGAGGCGCTTCCCGGCGAAAATGCCTTCCGCGCGCTTTACTTCGATCTCTTCCTTGCCGCCGAGGCCAAGGAGCACACCAAGCGGTGTTCCAGGACGCGCTGGAGGATGTCGATCCGGCCTTCGGCAAGGCGGCCTTCTGGCACGAGACGATGTCGGGCGGCGCCGGGGCTGAGGGCAATTTGCAACTCATCTCGAACCAGATCGGTCGCATCGAGCGCGTTGAGGCCACGCGCCTGGAAGGCGAGGCCGCCTTCGTGCCGGGGGCCGCGATCTCGGAGATCCTGCCCAACACGGCGCGCGCCTATGCGGCCTTCGCCGCCTTCACGCAGTTCGTGGATGGCGCTGATCCCGCGAAGAAACGCCCATGGGAATCGGTTCATGCGGCCCTCGCAATCGACCTGGCCGACCCTGACGGCGTGGGCGCTCTCGCGGCCTATGACGGGCCGGGGGCGGAGGCGTTGCGCGCCGCGGCCGCCGCGGGGCTGCCGCCGGTAGACATGACGGCCGCGTTGATCGCCTCGAACAAGGACTGGCAGCGGCTCGCGTTCTGGCGGGTCATCAAGACCTACTCGCCGCCCTACACGACCGGCTATTTTCTCAATGCCGTTGACATGCAGAAGACGCCGCAGGGCGTCGCGCTGCGCAGCGAGGGCGAGCGCATCTACCGAATCCTCTTCGAGCGCACGCTCTTCATGTCGCTCATGATCATGGCAAGCTGCGTGGCTCTGGGCTATCCCATCGCCTTCCTGCTCGCCAACCTGCCGATGCGCACGGCGAACATGCTGATGATCCTCGTGCTGCTGCCTTTCTGGACATCGCTTCTGGTGCGCACATCCGCGTGGAAGGTTCTCTTGCAGCAACAGGGGGTCATCAACGACGTGCTCGTATGGCTGGGCCTGGTGGGCGATGCCAACAGGTTGGTGATGATCAACAACCAGTTCGGCACGATCGTCGCGATGACCCACATCCTGCTGCCCTTCATGATCCTGCCGCTCTTCTCGGTGATGAGCACGATCAAACCCTATTATGTGCGCGCCGCCCGGTCTCTGGGCGCGACGCCCTGGACGGCCTTCTGGCGGGTCTATTTCCCGCAGTCGGTGCCCGGCATCGGGGCGGGCTGCATTCTCGTCTTCATCCTCGCCATCGGCTACTACATCACGCCCGAACTGGTAGGCGGCACGACGGGCACCTTCATCTCGAACCGGATCGCCTATCACATTTCCAGTTCGCTCAACTGGGGGCTGGCGGCGGCGCTGGGCACGATCCTGCTTGTCGTGGTCCTGGGACTCTACTGGACCTACGACAAGATCGTGGGCATCGACAACGTGAAGCTGGGGTAAGGTCATGCACCAGGTAATCAGGCCGGAAACGCCGCAGATGCCGCTGTCGATGGCGGCCGGGATCATGGCTGCGGGCGGGGCGGTCCTCGGCAGCCTGACCGGTTCGGGTCTCGCGATGAACGAATGGCTCCTGGCCCTGGCCGGGGCGGCGTTCTTCGCCATCGCGACGCTGCTCTTTGCCAAGACGGGTTGGTCGCGCGGGCGCTGCGGGATCGGCACCGGGGTGCTGCTTCTGCTGATCGGGCTGCTGTCTGTCGGCCTGGCCTTCGGGCTGCTCGCCGGGATCATCGGCTACCTGGCCGGGCGCATCGGTCACTGGCTGGAAAGCGGTGACTACCGCACGCATCTGCCGCCCTACCTGACCTCTCGCGAGGTGGCCTGGCACTACGGCTTTCGCATCCTCTGCGGGGTGATCTTCTTCTTCCTGATCGCACCCATCGTGGTGATCATCCCGCTCAGCTTCAACGCCGAGAACTTCTTCACCTTCACGCCGGGAATGCTGGCGCTCGACCCGGCGGCCTATTCGCTGAAGCACTACGAGGATTTCTTCGGCAACTCGCAGTGGCAGCAGGCGCTGCGCAATTCGCTGTCCATCGCGCCCATGGCCACGCTGCTCTCGGTCTCCTTCGGCACGCTCGCGGCGATCGGGCTCAGCCAGAAGCATGTGCCCTTCCGCAGGGCGATCATGGCGGTGCTGATCTCGCCGATGATCGTGCCGCTGATCATCTCGGCGGCGGGGATGTATTTCTTCTATTCGCGCATCGGGCTTCAGGGCACCTACTGGGGCGTGGTGCTCGCCCATGCGGCGCTGGGCATTCCCTTCGTCATCATCACCGTCACGGCCACGCTGGTCGGCTTCGACGAGAGCCTCACGCGCGCCTCGGCCAACATGGGCGCGGGCCCGGTGCGCACCTTCTTCAAGGTGCAGATGCCACTCATCCTGCCGGGCGTGATCTCGGGCGGGCTCTTTGCCTTCATCACCTCCTTCGACGAGGTGGTGGTCGTGCTCTTCGTGGGCTCGGCGGGGCAGAAGACGCTGCCCTGGCAGATGTTCACCGGCCTGCGCGAGCAGATCAGCCCGACGATCCTTGCCGTTGCCACGTTGCTGGTGGCCATCTCCATCGCGCTGCTCGCCACGCTCGAGTTGCTGCGGCGGCGTTCGGAGCGGTTGCGGGGCATGTCTCCCGGCTGAGGTGCCGGGGGTCAGCCGCGCAGCGTTCCGCCGGTCGCCTTCGCCACCTTCTCGATCACACGCTGCGAGACCGCCTCGATCTCGGCCTCGGTCAGTGTCCGGTCGCGCGGTTGCAGCCGCACGGTAATGGCGAGCGACTTGCGCCCGGCGCCCATCTGCGCCTCGGCGCGCGGGCCAGAGAACTCGTCAAAGACCGAGACGGCGGCGATCAGCGTCTTGTCGGCGCCCTGTGCGGCATTGACCACCTCTGCCGCCTCCACGCCCGCGTCGAGTACGAAGGCGAAATCGCGCTCCACCGCCTGGAGGTGGCTCGTCTCGAGCGCAGGCCGGGTGCGGCCCGCCGCACGCGGCAGCGGGATCGCCTCGAGCCAGAGGGTGAAGGCCACTGTCGGCCCCTTCACGTCGAGCGCGCGCAGCACGCGCGGATGGATCTCGCCGAAGGCGGCAAGCCGTGTCTTCGGCCCCAGCATTGCTGCGCCAACGCGGCCGGGATGCCACCAGCCGGGCAGGTCGCGGCCGATCTGCACCCGCGCGGGTGCCCCGGCAGCGGCAAGGGCGGCTTCGGCATCGGCCTTGGCGTCGAAGAGGTCAACCGCGCGCCGCGCTTCGTGGGGGTTGCGTGGCGCCATGGCGCCAACAAGCAGCCCGGCGGCCTGAAGATGCTGCTCGCCCGGCTCCGGTCCGTGGAAGGCCGAACCGACCTCGAAGAGGGCGAGATCGGCCTGGCCGCGCGCCTGGTTGCGCGCCGCGGCGCGCAGAAGACCGGGCAGGAGATCCGGGCGCAGATGCGTCATCTCCGCGGAGATCGGGTTCTCCAGGGCCATTTCCGCGCCGCCGCCGCCGAAGAGGGCTGCCGCCTCGGCGTCGATGAAGCTGTAGGTCACGCATTCGTTGTAGCCGAGCGCCGCCAGTGTGCGCCGCACGGCACGGGCGCGGCGCTGGATCGGGGTGAGCACCGGCCTCGGCACGCCCGCACGGGGCCGGGCCAGCGGGCGGCCCTCGAGCCGCGAGAGCGAGGCGACGCGCGCCACCTCCTCCACCAGATCGGCCGGTCCCTGAATGTCGGGTCGCCAGGAGGGCGGTATGGCCGTGTCGCTCTCCAGCTGGAAACCGAGCGCCTGAAGCGTGGCGCGCTGCGTCTCGGGGGGGATGTCCATGCCGACGAGCGAGCCCACTCGCGTGGTGTCGAGCCGGTAGCGGCGCGTGGTGTCCGGAATGGCCCCGTCGCTGACCACTTCGGAGGCCTCGCCGCCGCAGATGTCGAGGATCATCCGCGTCGCCAGTTCCAGCCCTTCCAGCGTGAAGGCCGGGTCCACGCCTCGTTCGAAGCGGTAGCGCGCGTCGGAGTTGATCTTCAGCCGCCGTCCGGTGGTGGCGATGGCGATCGGATCCCAGTAGGCCGACTCGAGGAAGATATCGACCGTCTCTGCCGTCGTGCCGGAGGCTTCGCCCCCCATGATGCCGGCGATGCTTTCCGGGCCGTGCGCGTCGGAGATCACCATCATGCCCGGCTCGAGCACGTATTCCTTGCCGTCGAGCGCCACGATCCGCTCGCCGCCCGCGGCAGGGTGGATGCGCAGGCCGCCCGCGACCTTGTCCGCGTCGAAGACATGCAGCGGTCGGGCGCGGTCGAATGTGAGGTAGTTGGTGATATCCACCAGTGCCGAGATGGGGCGCAGCCCGATCGCCCGCAGCCGCTTCTGCATCCACTCCGGCGCGGGGCCATTCCGCACGCCCCGGATCAGCCGCCCCGCGAAATAGGGGCAGCCGCCGACCTTGAGGGTCGAGTCGATCGCCATCGCAACGGTGCAGGGAAAGCTGCCAGGCACAGGCGGCGTCGGCGCTTCCTTGAGCCGTCCCAACCCGCGCGCCGCCAGATCGCGCGCGATGCCGCGCACCCCCAGCGCATCTGGGCGGTTGGGGGTGATCGCGATCTCGATCACCGGGTCGGCGAGACCGGCATAGTCGATGTAGCGCACGCCCAGCGGCGCATCCACAGGCAGCTCGATGATCCCGTCATGATCCTCCGAGAGCATCAGCTCGCGCTCCGAGCAGAGCATGCCGTTCGAGGCCTCGCCGCGGATAATGCCGGGCTGCAGATCAACCCCTGTGCCGGGAATATGCGTGCCCGGCGGCGCGAAGACGCCCACGAGCCCCGTGCGCGCGTTGGGGGCGCCGCACACCACCTGCACCTCCTCGACCGGGCCATCGGGGCCCCGGGGCCGGGTCTCGACGCGGCACAGGCGCAGCCGGTCGGCATTGGGGTGGGGACGCGCCTCGATCACGCGGGCAATGCGGAAGGCGTCGAGCCGCGTGGCGGGGTCGTCTACCCCCTCCACCTCGAGGCCGAGATCGGTAAGCGCATCGAGTATAGCATCGAGCGGCACCGAGGTTTCCAGATGGTCCCTCAGCCAGCCAAGCGTGAATTTCATCCGTCCGTCCCGCGCCTTGCATCCTTCGCGGCGTGCTTAGCGTATTGGCAGGCCGCGCGAAAGAGCCGCATGGGGCGGAGGCCGTGCCTCACTTTTGCCGTAATTTCGATGCATAAGTGCCAAAGAGTTGAGGTGGGGGCCTCGGCTGGAAGGTGTGTGTCGCCATGCTTAGGTCTTTGTTCGAGGCCTGCGTGCCTCTTTTCAAACCCCTTCTGCTGATCTGTGCGGTCACGATCGGCTTTGCCATTGCATCCGTCGAACAGGGAGGTCTGCGCGCCACGCAGGCAGGCAAGACGAGCAACGGTCGGAACGTTTCACAAATCGCCCGGGAAATGCACATTCTTGCGACATTCTTTATCGTATGATCAAGTTTTTGTGACATCGTTTTCCGCGCCAAGCCGAAACATCTAGAAAATAAATTTATAATCAATAGATTACACATGTTTCCGGATTTGCATTGATTATCGGAAAGTGTTTTTTTGACAGGCGCTCTATCTGCTCCATCGGCGCAGGTCTACGCTCGGCTCCCGCGATAACAGGTCCGGCATGAAGCCGGGTGAGACCGACAGTGGAGCACGCCATGACCCTTCCGAGATATCTTTCCCTTGCTCTGGCGCTGGCCGCACCGGTGGCGCTTGCCGCCCCGCAGCCTGCCGAGGCGCAGAACTTTGCCACCACCGAGATCGCCATTCTCTATGGAGACAGGAACTTCGGCGACGGCTTCCACCTTGGCAAGAACGGGTTCGGCGAGACCAGCCGCCTGACCGCCACGGTGGAGCACTTCAGCACCTGGGCCTACGGTGACAACCGGGACTGGCCGCGACACGGATTTTTACGGCGAAATCTGGGAGCATCTGAGCTTTACCAAGATCACCGGCATCTCGTTCGGCGACAACTTCATCATCCGCGACATCAACCTCGGTGGTGGCATCAACGTCGGCAACGACGTGCTGATCGGCGCCATCGGCCCGAGGATCGACTTCAACCTGCCCTGGTTCGATTTCTTCACGGTTGGGGTCTATGCCTATGACAACTGGGAAGACCCGTTCAACCGCGACCTCGACACCACCTATCAGGTGACCATCGTCTGGCAGGCGCCGATCATCCGCAACGACCGCATCAACCTCTGGACCCAGGGCTTCGTCGATTTCATCGGCGACCAGGGCCCGGTGAAGAGCCAGATCGTCTGGCAGCCGCAGGTGCGGCTCGACCTCGGGCAGGCTCTCGGCGGCAAGGCGGGCAAGGTGGAGCTTGGCTTCGAGTACAACCTCTTCGATGACAAGTTCGGGGTGGGCGGCGTGCAGGACGACATCTTCCAGGCGATGCTCGTCTACAACTTCCACTAGGGCCTTGCGCCTGGCGGCGGCGCCGAGGGGCGCGCCGCCGCCCAGCCCGCCAGCCCGGCCAGCAGCGCCGCCCCTGCCATGGGGGCGATAGCGGCTCCCCAGGCGCCGCCCATCGCCGCCACCGAGGCGGCGACCAGTGGCGCGCCCGCGAACTGGCCCAGCGACGAGCCCTGCATCAGCATGCCGTTCGCGGCGCCCAGGTGGCCGGGTGTGCGGGCATGGCCTTGCACGCTGGCGAAGAGGCTTGTCGGGATCAGCCCGCCGATGAGCGAGAAGACGAGGCAGAGCCCGAGGCGCGCCATGTCGGGCACGCCAGGAAGGAAGATGCCGAAGGCCGAGGCCCCCATCACCAGGCTGGCGCCCGCGACGAGCCAGCGCGCCTGCCAGCCCCGGCGCAAGAGCCAGCCCCCCGCGAGGTTGCCCGGCACGTTCACCAGCACCACAAGTGCCGTGGCGAGCGCCGCCGCAGGCCCGGCCATGCCCAGCGCCTCGGTCAGGAAGGTGGGTAGCCAGACCATCAGACTCACCCATTGCAGCGCATAGCCGCCGAAGGCGAGCGCCAGCAGGACGAGCCCGCGGCGGGTGAGCGACTCGAGGATCACGGCGAGCGGTCGGCCGGGCGGCGGCGGCGGAAGCTCCAGCCCGCGCACCGCGCGCCAGACCAGCACGCCCGCGATCAGCGTCAGCACCATGATGCCCAGCCACAGGCCGCGCCAGCCGACCAGGGCCAGCACCGCGGGTGCTGCGACGAGCGCCGCCGCCATGCCGGTCGGCGTGTAGATGCTCCACAGGCTGATCGCCACGGGCCGGTCGCGCGGCGTGGCCGCGGTGGCGATGATGGCGGGCATCGCCACCGCGATGGCGACGAAGCCTACCCCCTCGACGAAGCGCCCGGCGAGCAGGAGCGGCAGCCCCTGCGCAAGCGCGCCCAGTGCCCCGCCCGCCGCCAGGCAGAGAAACCCCGCGCTCACCAGCCGGAGCCGCCCCAGCCTGTCGGCCAGGCTGCCGATGAAGACGGCAAACCCCAGCCCCAGCAGGTTGAAGAGCGAGATCACGAAGCCGCCCGCCACAAGCCCCAGGCCCAGCTCGGCGCGGATGGCCGGCAGCGCGGGCGGCACCTTGCCCATGTGCAGCGCGGCCACCATGCCACCCGCCACGGCGGCGGCCACCACGGGCCAGGCGGTTCTCTCGGGCGGGGTAATGGCTCGATCCTCCGTGCCCGCTCAGCCTCGACGCCCGAAGAGCGCGTTCTGCGCCTGCCGGTCGGTCTGCAGGCCGGTGCGCAACTCAAGCGCGACGGACTGCCCCTTCTTCACCGCCGGGCGGCTGCCCACCGCGTCGAGCCAGCGGGCGAGATGGGGCTTGTCCTCCAGCGTCTGCTGCTGGCCTTCCCATAGGCTCGCCCAGGGCCAGATCGCCATGTCGGCGATGGAATAGAAATCGCCTGCAACATAGGGGTACTGCGCCAGCCTCGTATCGAGCACACGGTAGAGCCGCGCAACCTCGCCGCGGTAGCGGTCCTTCGCATAGGGGATGTCCTGCGGCGGGTCGAGCAGCGGCGCGTATTTCAGGAAATGATGTGCCTGGCCCGCCATCGGCCCCACGCCGCCCATCTGCCACATCAGCCACTCCTCCACCGCGATGCGCTCGCGTTCGGTAGCGCCGCCGAAGCGGCCGGTCTTGCGCGCGAGATAGAGCAGGATCGCACCCGACTCGAAGACCGAGGTCGGCGCGCCGTCCGGCCCCTCGGGATCGACGATCGCAGGCATCCGGTTGTTGGGCGAGAGCGCAAGAAACTCGGGGGCGAACTGCTCGCTCTTGCCGATGTTCACCAGATTCAGCCGGTAGGGCAGGCCCATCTCTTCCAGCGCGATGGTGATCTTCCAGCCGTTCGGCGTAGGCCAGTAGTAAAGCTCGATGGGTGCGGGCATGGACAGGCTCCTCTGCGCGGCGGCAGAGTGGCGTGCCGGGCGATCGGGGGCAAGCCCTCAGGCGCCGCCAAACTGCAGGTCGGGAAGGCGCGGCGCGCGGCGCGTGGGGTGTGCGGTCTCGGCGGCGGGTGCCGCCTCGGGCAGCAGTCGGTTGAGCGCGGAGGCCGACCAGCCGCCGCGCTCGCGCAGGATGGCGCGGTAGAGCCCCCAGATCCCCGGGCGGCGGTAAAAGCTCCAGTGGCAGTGCCGCCGGAGGCGTGGCGCGATGCGCAAGCCACGCGAGCCGAGCGCAGCCAGTGTGGCCGGATCGTCGATGCGCAGGTCCACCCAGCGTGGTGGCGCGCCGGGCAGCCCCGTGCCCAGCACGCGGTCGCGGCGGGTCTGCGGCGGCACGATGCTGCGGAAGAAGACATCGTAGAGGTCGTTCTCGCGGCTCGTGATGTTGAAGAACTCCACCCCCCGCGCCGATGGGTTGGCCAGCGCCGCCTCGGCACCGCTGCGGTAGTCGGCGGCCCCCAGGAGCACCGCGCGCCCGCGCAGCGGCACCGGTGCGCCCGCCAGCGCGGCGAGTGTCACCCGCCCGCCCAGCGAATGCGCGAAGAGGTCGACGGCGCGTCCCGGTGCCAGATCATCTATGAGCACGAGCAATTCGGTCAGCGCCGCCGCCGCAACAGTGCTGCGACGGTGCACCTCGGCCAGCCCGCTGGCCAGCCGCGGGGCGGTCGCGTGCCAGCCGAAGCCGATGCAGAATCCCTCGGCCCCGCCTGCGCCCGAAAACCCCAGCCCGCGCGGCCAGGAGCGCACCTTCCAGCAATCGACGCCCGGGCGCAGCGCGTATACCTGCCGGTGCGGGTCGGTCTCGGGCGCGAAGGGCGAATATTTGTAGCCATGCACCATGACCACGACAGGCGCCTGCGCCGGGACTGCGCCCAGCGCCTCGGCGAGCCGCCCGCGCAACGCCCGCCCGTTCGCCACCGGCAGCAGCGCGCCACCCCGCGCATTGACCTCGATCGGAAACATCTGCCCGTGCCTCCGGAGTTTCCTGAGCCGGGAGATATCCACATTCTGCGACGGCGCTGTTGCGTACGCGTGTATCTTGTGTGACGGGCCCGGCGCTTGCCAGCGCCACGCGCGCTGGCGTATAGACCGCGCGTTCAGCTGCAGAGGACAAGGCAGACAATGGCCGGCCATTCCAAATGGGCGAACATCCAGCACCGCAAGGGGCGGCAGGATGCGATGCGCTCCAAGCTCTTCTCCAAGCTGTCGAAGGAAATTAACCGTCGCCGCCAAGATGGGTGACCCGGATCCCGACAAGAACCCGCGCCTGCGCCTCGCCGTGAAAGAGGCCAAGGCGGCCTCGATGCCCAAGGACAACATCGAGCGCGCGATCAGGAAGGCCGTGGGCGGCGAGGGTGATATCTACGAGGAAATCCGCTATGAGGGCTACGGGCCTGGGGGTGTGGCGGTGATCGTCGAGGCGATGACCGACAACCGCAACCGCACCGCCTCGAATGTGCGCTCGACCTTCGGCAAGAACGGCGGTAATCTGGGCGAGACCGGCTCGGTCGCCTTCATGTTCGAGCGCAAGGGTGAAGTCGTCTATCCCGCCTCGGCAGGCGATGCCGACACGGTCATGGAAGCGGCGATCGAGGCGGGTGCGGAGGACGTGGACAGCTCCGAAGAGGGCCATATCGTCTATTGCGCCGACACCGAC
>PHEG01000605.1 GCA_002842835.1 Alphaproteobacteria bacterium HGW-Alphaproteobacteria-2
GTCACCCGCCCGGTGACGGCGGCAGGGCTCACCCGCAGGCTCTTTGCCGCGGTCCGCGACGAGGACGCGGCCAAGCCCTTCATGGCGCATGTCATCCGGTTGATGCGCAGCGAGCCGGTGAAGCTGCAGCGCGCTGCGGGCTGAGCGGACGCAACGTCAGGCTTGTTGCCCGGGTGGCGACGGCGTCATCATGCCCCGCAGTCTCGGCAATGGGAGGATGACATGAGACTCGGGATACTTTCGGGCGTACTGATCATGGCCCTTGCGGCGCCCGCATTCGCCGCCGATCCGGTGGAGGGTGTGTGGCAGACGCGCCCCGACGACAACGGAAATTTCGGCCATGTGCAGGTGGCGCCCTGCGGCGCGCAGATCTGCGGCACGCTGATCACCTCGTTCAACTCCGAGGGCAAGCAGATCGAGTCGCCCAACGTCGGTCGCCAGATCGTCTGGGCCATGACGCCGGAGGGTAACGGCAGCTACGGCGGCGGCAAGATCTGGGCGCCGGACCGCGACAAGGTCTACAACTCCAGGATGCAGCTTTCCGGTGATGTGCTCACCGTGAAGGGCTGTGTTCTGGGCGGGCTCGCCTGCCGCGGCTCGGAATGGGTGCGCGCGCGCTAGCCCGACGCGCAGCCCACGCAGCGCATGAGCGTGGGATCGAGAGCGAGGCGGCTTTCGGGGATTGCCTCGCCGCACTCCTCGCACCAGCCGAATTCGCCCGCGTCGAGCCGCGCGAGGGCAGCGGCGATACGCGCGCGCATCTGCACGCGGCGGGCATGGGTGGCATTGGCCATCGCCTGCTGCTGCATTGCGTCCATCCGGCTCAGCCGTCCGACCGACTGCTGGTCGAGCGTCACCGTATCGCGGTTGCCCGCCGCCGCTTTCGTCGTGACAAATCCGGGTTATCTGATGTACATCGCGCCTGAAGCGGAGGGAAGGCCATGCCCAAGGAACGGCTGAAGATGAGCGCCGTCGATCCGGTCTGGGACCGGATCCGCGACGAGGCAGAGGCGATGGTGCAGGCAGAGCCGCTGCTGGGCGGCATGGTGCACTCCACCATCCTGCACCACGGCGCGCTGGAGCGTGCGCTGGCCTACCGCCAAGCGATGAAGCTCGCCTCGGGCGAGATGTCCGAACAATTGCTGCGCGAGATCGCCGAGGAGGCCTATGCCGCCGACCCGGCGCTTGGCCGGGCCGCGCGCGCCGATCTGGTGGCGGTCTATGACCGCGACCCGGCCTGCCACCGGCTGATTCAGCCGGTGCTCTACTTCAAGGGCTATCAGGCGCTGCAGGCCTACCGCGTGGCGCATTGGCTCTGGGAGCAGGGGCGGGCGGACATGGCCTATTTCCTGCAGATGCGCATCTCCGAGATGTTCGGGGTCGATATCCACCCGGCGGCGCGGGTCGGGCAGGGGGTCATGATCGACCACGCCCATTCCATCGTCATCGGCGAGACGGCGGTGGTGGGCGACAACGTCTCGATGCTGCACTCGGTCACACTCGGCGGCACCGGCATGCTCGCGCATCGCCGCGGGCTCGGTGGTGCTGCAGGACGTCCCGCCGATGAAGACGGTGGCGGGCGTGCCCGCGCGCATCGTGGGCGAGGCGGGCTGCGCCCAGCCCGCCGTCAGCATGGACCAGTTGCTGAACGATCCCTCGCAGAACCTCTGAGAGCGCTTTGGCGTGCGGCTTCCCGAAGCCGTATCGCGGCCCGCAAGCCGGGGCGGAGCGGCAGGCCCGCGCCGTGCATGGGCGCGCTTCGCCCGGGCGGTGGCTTGCAGACTGGCCGCGGGGGCCGGGGCCCGGCCGGGTGGGTCAGGCGAGCATCCCCAGCGGGTTTTCCAGATGCCCCTTCAGCGCCTCGAGGAACTGCGCGCCAAGGGCCCCGTCGATCACCCGGTGATCCACCGAGAGCGTGACCGACATCACCGTGGCGGTGGTAATCTCGCCGTCCTTGCCCACGACCGGCTTCTTCACCCCCGCACCCACCGCCAGGATCGAGCCATGCGGCGGGTTGATCACGGCGTCGAAATTCTCGATCCCGAACATGCCGAGGTTGGAGATGGCGAAGCTGCCGCCCTGGTATTCGTGCGGCGCGAGCTTGCGGTCGCGCGCGCGCTTGGCGAGGTCCTTCATCTCCGCCGAGAGGGCCGAGAGCGATTTCAGATGCGCGTCGCGGATCACCGGGGTGAAGAGCCCGCCCTCGATGGCCACCGCCACCGCCACGTCGGAGGGCTTCAGCCGCAGGATGCGGTCGCCCGCCCAGACGGCATTGGCATCCGGCACGTCCTGCAGC
>PHEG01000082.1 GCA_002842835.1 Alphaproteobacteria bacterium HGW-Alphaproteobacteria-2
TGCCACGGGTCATCAGCTCGACCAGCGACCAGCTCACCACCGCCGCCGCCGTTGCGATGAAGGTGTTGAGCATCGCCAGGGTGGCGCCCGCCGTCGCCTCGAGGTTCGAGCCCGCGTTGAAGCCGAACCAGCCCACCCACAGCATCGCCGCGCCGACCATCGTCAGCGTCATGGAGTGCGGCGCCATGTTGTCCTTGCCATAACCGACGCGCGGGCCGAGCACGATGGCCCAGACAAGCCCCGCGATCCCCGCGTTGATATGCACCACGGTGCCGCCGGCGAAGTCGATCGCACCCCAGTTGTAGATCAGCCCGGCGGCGTCCCAGACCATGTGCGCGACAGGGAAGTAGACCACCGTCAGCCAGAGCACCGTGAACAGGATCACCGCCGAGAACTTCACCCGCTCGGCGAAGGCACCGACGATGAGCGCGGGCGTGATCGCCGCGAAGGTCATCTGGAAGGCGATGAACACATACTCGGGCAGCACCACGCCATCGGTAAAGGTCGCCGCGGTGGTCTCGGGCGTCACCCCGGCGAGGAACAGCTTGCCGAGCCCGCCCCAGAACGGCGAGGTGCCGCCGCCGAAAGCGAAGGAATAGCCGTAGAGCACCCAGACGATCATCGCCACGGAAGCGACGAGCGTGCATTGCATCAGAACGGAGAGCATGTTCTTGGCGCGCACCAGGCCGCCGTAGAACAGCGCCAGCCCGGGCAGCACCATGAACAGCACGAGCAGCGAGGCGGTCATCATCCAGGCCACATCGCCCTTCTCGATGATCGGCGCAGTCTCGGTGGCATCCTGCGCGAACCCTGCGATCGGCAGGGCGGCGAGCACGACCGCGAGCGGGAACAGTCTGATCGGTTTCATGTCGATGGAACCCTCATTGTGGGAATGTTGGGCGGCGCAGGCTCAGAGAGCGCCTTCGCCGGTTTCGCCCGTGCGCACCCGCAGGGCCTGCTCGAGGTCGAGCACGAAGATCTTCCCGTCGCCGATCTTGTCGGTGCGGGCAGTCTTGCGAATTGTCTCGACCACCTGATCGGCCATGCCGTCGGCAACCGCGATCTCGAGCTTGACCTTGGGCACGAAGTTCACGGCATATTCCGCGCCGCGGTAGATCTCGGTGTGGCCCGACTGTGCGCCAAAACCCTTGATCTCGGTGACCATCATGCCGCGCACGCCGATGGCGGTGAGCGACTCGCGCACCTCCTCGAGCTTGAACGGCTTGATTGCTGCGATGACGAGTTTCACTTGCACGTTCTCCTTCGTCTGGCATCCGCCCCCGAAGGGGCCATGACCGGATCAGGGACGTGCTGCGGTGCAGAATCAAGCAGACGCCTGAGCGTAGCCGTGCCCGCGCCGTGGCTGGTTGCACAATTTTTGCACATCGGGTCGCCGATGCCCATTTTTTGGGCGATCGAGGAATCCGCTTTCGCTGCTCGGACGCTCCACATCCGGCGGCGCATTGCCTATCTTGACGCGAGGCAGGAAGCAGCGGGGCCACATGCGCAAGGCAAGCGGGCACAACAGGGGGCGGCGGACGCCAGCGCCGCGCCGCAGGGCCCGGCGAGCGATCTGGCCGCTGCGCCTGCTGGGCTGGCTCCTTCGGCTCGTGCGCCGCGTGCTCTGGGCTGTGGGCTGGCGCGCCACGGTCTTTGCGGCGCTGATCCTGGGGCTGGTGACGCTCTATTTCTACATCCAGCTTCCGTCCTCCCCCATGGCACTGGTGGACGGGCGCGCGCGCGGATCGGTCACGCTGCTCGACCGCCACGGCCAGCCCTTTGCCTGGCGCGGCGAAACCTTTGGCGGTGCAATCACTGCCTCGCGCGTCTCGCCGCATCTGCGCCATGCGGTGATCGCCACCGAGGACAGACGTTTCGAGCGGCATCTCGGCATCAGCCCGCGCGGCATCGCCCGAGCCATCCGCACCAATCTCTCGGAGGGGCGAGCCGCCTTTTCCGGACAGGGGGGCTCGACGATCACCCAGCAGGTGGCGAAACTGCTGTGCCTTGGCGTGGCCTATGATCCGAAAGTCTGGAAGACCGAAGCCGACTATGAGCGCGATTGTCGCGAGTCGAGCCTCTGGCGCAAGATCAAGGAGGTGCCTTTCGCCTTCGCACTCGAGGCGCGCTATTCCAAGGACGACATCCTCACGATCTATCTCAACCGCGCCTATCTCGGCGCGGGCGCGCGAGGCTTCGAAGCGGCGGCGCAGCGCTATTTCGGCCGTTCCGCGGCAGAGGTGAACGCGGCACAGAGCGCCATGCTGGCCGGGCTACTGCGCGCGCCCAGCTATTTTGCACCCACGTCCAACCTCGCCCGTGCACAGGAGCGCGCCAGGGTCGTGATCGGGCTGATGGCCGAAGAGGGCTATCTTTCTTCCGCGGAGGCGGCGCAGGCGCGCGCGGAGCCCGCCACGCTTTCAGAGCGCGCGCGCGCGGAGACCGGCGGCGCCTTCGCCGACTGGGTGATGGAGGAAGGCCCCGATTTCCTGACCCGCGACACCACAGAGGACGTGATCATTCGCACCACCTTCGACCCGGCGATCCAGCGCGCGGTCGATCAGGCGGTGCTGTCGGTCTTCGACGAGCTGGTGCGGGAAGGCTCGGAGGCACAGGCGGCCGTGGTCGTGATGTCCTCGGACGGAGCGGTGCGGGCCATGCTGGGCGGGCGCGAATTGCGCGCTGCGGGGCTCTTCAACCGTGCGACGCAGGCGCGGCGACAGACCGGATCGGCCTTCAAGCCATTCGTCTATGCCGCTGCGCTCGATCTCGGATACCAATACGACACGCTGGTGGTGGACGAGCCGGTAACGCTCGACATCCCCGGCTCGGGGCGCTGGTCGCCGAAGAACTATACCGGGCGCTACCTTGGCCAGATGCCGCTCTGGTATGCGCTGGCGCAGTCCATCAACACCGTTGCCGTGAAGGTTGCGATGGATGTCGGGCTCGAGAACGTGCGCAGCGTGGCGCAGGACTTCGGGATCACTACCGATCTGGCCGCAGGCCCGGCGCTGGCGCTGGGCGCCTCCGAGGCGTCGCTCCTGCAGATGACCGGTGCCTATGCCGGCATCCTGAACGGCGGAAGCTCGGTGAAGCCCTATGGCCTCGTCGACTTGCGCCTTCTGGGCGAGAAGACGCCGCTGATGGAGGTGACGGGCGGCATCGGCGAGCGGGTGATCAGGCCCGCCTCGGCGCAGCAACTCACCTACATGATGCACCGCGTGGTTACCGACGGATCGGGCCAGCGCGCGGCGCTTCCCGACGGTCGTCCGATGGCGGGCAAGACGGGCACCACCCAGGCGGCGCGGGATGCATGGTTCCTCGGCTTCACCGCCGATTACGTGGCCGGCGTCTGGATGGGCTACGACGACAACAGGCCCCTCAGCGGTGTCACCGGCGGAGGACTGCCTGCGGAGATCTGGCGCGAGGCAATGGCGCGGGTGCACGAGGGGCTGCCGCATCGCCCGCTCCCCATGACGCTGCCCGAACGCAGCCCCGGCTTTGCCGTGGCCGAGGATCGCATGCCGCGTGGCGAAGATGGTGGCGCCGCACAGTCCATCCTCGATGCCGTTCTGGGCGCGATTTTCGGGCGGCGAAACTGAGCCTTCGCCGGACTGCCCGCCCTCAGCCCGCGCCGCGCAAATCCCGGATCAGCCGGTCCACGTCGCCACCGCGCTGGTCGAGCATGGCACCGATCTCTGCGCGTTCGGTGGCGATGAGGTTCACGCCCTCGACGAAGATGTTGAACATCTTCGTGCTGCCACCCCTGTCGGAGACATGCCAGCGCACGTTATAGCGGCCCTCGCCGGGCACGTCGGCGATCGAGGACACCTCGAAGAAACTGTTGACCGGCCGCGTGTCCGTCACCTGGATCTGGGCGCCGCGGAACTGGCTGAAGCGGCGGCCATACTTGCGCGACAGATAGACCGCGTAGGACTGCGTGAAGGCGCGGCGCTGCTGGTCGTTGATCGACCGCCAGGGCACGCCCAGCGTGGCGCGCGCGATGATCGGCAGATCTCCGTAGCGCCAGAGCACCTGTTCGAAATCGCTGAACATCGCCGTTTGCGGCTTGCCGGAATTTATGATCGCGTTCACGTCCGCAACGAGGCGCGTGATCAGCCTGCTCGCCTCGTCATTGGTCAGCGCCGCGGCACGTCCGGGCCGCAGCGCAAGGCCAAACGCCCCCGAGCCCGCCAGCAGAAGGAAATTGCGCCTGCTCGCGTCACTCGGCATACGGGTCGAAGAGCGGGTCTGTGACTTCGTTGCCATTCTGATCCTCCGGACTTCCGTCCGGTCCCAGATAGGATTGCGATTGGGGCCCGCCAAGCTCGAATCGGCGTTGCTGGAGGTAAACGATCCGTGCGCGGGCATAGCTGTCGGCGCTGTTGTAGAGGACATCGTCGATGATGTTGCGGAAGCGGTAGCGTGCGTCGATCACGCCCAGGCCCCGCGCGCCGGTGGGGGCGTAGGACTCGGGCGAGTTGAGCACCCAGAAGAAGGGATCGGTGAAGACGTCGGCCACCAGGCCCACCGCCGCACGCCCGGTGCGCGGCCCGAAGAGCGGCACCTCGACATAGGGCCCCTCGCCCACGCCCCAGCGATAGAGCGTCTCGCCGAAATCGGTCTCGTCGGCGGCGGGCATGCCAAGTCGGCTCGCCACGTCGAAGAGCCCGCCAATGCCGAGGGTCGAGTTGAGGACGAAGCGCCAGATCGTGTCCATCGCCTTGTCGGGCCGCGCCTGAAGCGCGTAGTTCACCGCAAAGCGCGGATGCGAGATGTTGAGTGCGAAGTTGCGCACGCCATCGCGCGCGGGCTCCGGCAGGACGGTGCCATAGCCCATGGCCACCGGCCTCACCAGCGCGGTGTCGATCCCCTTGTTGAGCGCATGGACCTTTCGGTTGACCCCCTCCAGCGGGTCGTTTGCCCCCGCCGGGTGCGGCCTTGGCGAACAGCCCGCCAGCATGACAGCCACGGCCACCATAAGGAAAAGTCTCGAAGGTGCTGCCCGCATCACTCGTCTTCCGCCTTGTATGTAGATGTTTCTTTGCAGATTCACACGCGCTCCGCCAGCGCGAATCCCCCACGCGCAAAGTTGTGTTTGGATTGTAACGCGTTCGTGAGCAATCACCAATCAAGCACCTCAGCGTTGCCCATCTGGGGAAAGGCGATGCTGCCAGAGTCTCTCGTAGCTCGGCAGCGCTACCTCAGCCAGCCGGGCATGGGCGGGCGGCAACTCCGGCAGCGGCCCCTCGGCGCCGCCGAAGCCGGTGCTGGCATGGATCGCGCCATACCACACCGGCG
>PHEG01000083.1 GCA_002842835.1 Alphaproteobacteria bacterium HGW-Alphaproteobacteria-2
GGCCTCGCCGCCCTGCCAACCTACTCGCGCGGTGCGGCGGTGGCGCAGTTTCTCTTCGTCAACGGCCGCCCGGTGCGCGACAAGCTGCTGCTGGGTGCGTTGCGTGCGGCCTACTCGGACGTGCTGGCGCGCGACCGGCACCCGGCGGCGGTGCTGTTCCTCGACTGTCCGACCGAGCGCGTGGACGTGAACGTGCACCCGGCAAAGGCAGAAGTGCGCTTTCGCGAGCCCGGCGTCGCGCGCGGGCTCGTGGTCTCGGGGCTGCGCCATGCGCTGGCCGAGGCGGGGCACCGGGCCTCGTCCACCGTGGCGGGGGCGGCACTTGGGGCGTTCCGGCCCGAGGGCACGCCGCGCGTCTGGCAGATGGAGCGCCCCGCGCCCGGGTTGCGCGCCGCCGCCTATTCGGTGCAGTCACCGCAGGGCTTCGCCGATGGCAGCCCCGGCTTCGTCCCCTCCGCCCGGGTGGAGCCGGAGTCCGTCGAGGCTGCCGACGACCGCCCGCTGGGGGCCGCGCGGGCGCAGATCCACGAGAATTACATCGTCGCGCAGACAGCCACGGGCATGGTGATCGTCGATCAGCACGCGGCGCATGAGCGGCTGGTCTACGAGCGGCTCAAGGCGCAGATGGCCGAGGCGGGTGTCGCTGCGCAGGCGCTGCTGATCCCCGAAGTGGTGGAGATGTCCGCGGCCGAGGCCGCGAGGCTGCTCGACCACGCCGAGGCACTCGCGCGACTGGGGCTGGAGGTGGAACCTTTCGGCCCGGGCGCGGTGGTGGTGCGCACCACACCTGCGCCGCTCGGCCCGGTGGACGCGGGGGCGCTTGTCCGCGACATCCTAGACGAGATCGCCGACGCGGGGGACAGCGCGCTGCTCGGCGCGCGGCTCGATGCGGTGCTCAGCCGCATGGCCTGCCACGGATCGGTGCGCTCGGGCCGCCGGATGAGCGGCGATGAGATGAACGCGCTCCTGCGTCGGATGGAGGCCACGCCACTTTCCGGGCAGTGCAACCACGGACGGCCGACCTATGTGGAACTCCGGCTAGCCGATATCGAACGCCTGTTCGGGCGGCGGTAATGCAGATCGGCACCCTCACCCTGACGCAGGAACAGATCATGCTGGCGGCGGTAGCGCTGGTGGTGCTGCTTTTGCTGCTGGCCTTGCGTGCGGTGTCGCGGGCGGGCCGCGCGGCCGAGCCTCTGGCACACCACCTGCGCGCGCTGGGCGAGCAGGTGCGCAGCCTGTCGGACGGCCAGCACCAGCTTGCCGGGGGGCTGCGCCATGTGTCCGAGGCGCAGGCGGCGGCGCAGGCGCAGCTCTCGGCCACAATGGAGCGGCGGCTGGAAGAGGTGCAGTTGCGCATGAGCGAGACGCTGCAGGGAACCTCGGTGCGCACAGCGCGCTCGCTGACCGAGTTGCAGGAGCGGCTTTCGGCCATCGACCGCGCGCAGGCCAATATCGAGAAGCTTTCGGGCGACGTGCTGTCCCTGCAGGACATCCTGTCGAACAAGCAGACGCGCGGCGCCTTCGGCGAGATCCAGCTGGCCGACATCGTGGCCAAGGCGCTGCCGCCCGATGCCTATGCGATGCAGGCGACGCTCTCGAACGGAAAGCGGGCAGACTGCCTGATCCGCCTCCCGTTGCCGCCGGGGCCGATCGTGATCGACGCCAAGTTTCCGCTGGAGGCCTACGAGGCGCTGCGCAATGCGACCAGCAAACCCGAGACCGAGGCGGCGGGCCGTGCGCTGCGCACAGCAGTGCGCACGCATCTGCGCGCCATCGCCGAGCGCTACATCATCGAGGGCGAGACGGCGGACGGCGCGCTGATGTTCCTGCCATCGGAGGCCGTCTATGCGGAACTGCACGCCAATTTCCCCGACGTGGTGCGCGAGGGCTTCGCATTGCGGGTGTTCATCGTCTCGCCCACCACCTGCATGGCGACACTGAATACCATGCGCGCGGTGATGAAGGATGCGCGCATGCGCGAGCAGGCGGGAGCCATCCGCAAGGCACTGGCGCTTCTGCACCGCGACGTGGAACTGGTGCAGGAGCGGGTGGGCAGGCTTTCCACCCATTTCGGCCAGGCGCGGCGCGATCTGGAGGAGATCGAGACCGCGGCAAGCCGTGCCGGAAAGCGGGCGCTGCGGCTCGACAGCTTCGATTTCGAGGATCAGGCGGCCACCGACATGCTGCCCGCCGCCGCCGCGGCGCAACTCGGCGAGGATTGAGCAGCGCGGCTCAGATGCGCAGGAAGGGCTGTGCGAGGCGCGGCATCAGCGCGCGGAAGCGCAGCGGTGCGTCGGTGGCGGCGAGACAGATGCAGATGTCGCCCTCCTCGGCTACCGGCGTGTGCTGCACGCTCTCGTCGGCCACCTCGATGTCGCCCGGGCCGAAGCGTGCCACCTCGTCACGGAAGGCGCCTTGCAGAACCTGCGTCAGTTCCAGCCCGCGGTGGCCGTGATCGGGCACCGCCACGCCGGGCGGAATGCGCAAGAGCCGCACCGTTGCGCTTTTCTCCGTCGGCAGGATTGCCTGGTCCACCCCGCTGCCCGCGCGGCGCCATTTCACGGCGTCGAGGTCGCCGCCCACATAATCCGCGAGGGGCGCCGGGAAGAGCCCGCGCTGCGCCGGGCGTGGGGGCGGCGGCGGTTCGGGCAGCGCCGCACCGATGCGCGCAAGGGTGGCCGCAAAGCTGTCGGCGGAAAGGGGGGCCGATTCGCTCTCTTCCAGAACCGCGCCGCCCACGGCCTCGAAACTCGCGAGACGCGCGCGGCACTCGTCGCAGAGCGAGACATGGGTCGCCACGACAAGGTTGAAGGCCTCGGGCAGGTTACCCGCCGCATAAGCCATCAGCAGTCGGTTCGTCAGATGATGCCGTATAGTCATCGTGGTCGCTTTCATCGCTTCATCTCGTGGCGCAACCGATCCAGCGCCAGTCGTATCCTCGACTTGATCGTGCCGAGCGGCAGCCCCGTCTCGGCGGCGATCTCGCTGTGCGAGAGATCGCCCCAGAATGCGCGCTCGATCAGCGCGCGCTGCTTTGCGGGCAGCGCTGCCAGCGCCTTGCCCAGGTGTGCGCTTTCCTGCTGGAGAGCCATCGCATCGGCCTGGTCGGGCTCCTCCTCGGAGCCCCATGGCAGATCCTCGGGCTCCGGCCTGCGGGCGCGGCGCAGCGCGTCGATGCGGCGGTTGCGGGCGATGGTGAAGATCCATGTCGCCGCGCTCGCCTTCGCCGGGTCGTGCGGCGCGGTCGCCCGCGTCGCGGATGCGCAGGATGCACTCCGCCCAGCGCTCTGTTTCCGTCTCGCCCGCCGACACTGCCACCGGCCCCCTGAAACCGCGTTCGCGGCCAACCTGCACAAACGGCTTCCGCAAGGAAACCCCGAAGGTTGCCGCAGGGGCTGGTTCGCGCAGCATCAACATGACATCTCTACGCGGGAGGTTCCGGCGCGGATCACTTTCCCGGTCGGGCAGGACTCGATCCCGGGCCGGATGATCCGCCCGGGTATCTCCCGCGTAGACGGGTAGTTGTCCCCGGCCGGAGATCCCCATGCCCTTCGAACAGCTGCCGCTCGCTCCCCGCCACATCGCCGTCGTGGGAGGGGGCATCTCGGGCATGGGAGCGGCCTGGCTGCTCTCGGGCGGCAACCGGGTGACGCTCTTCGAGGCAGAACCGCGGCTTGGCGGGCACGCCCGCACCGTGCTGGCCGGGCGGCGCGGCGAGCAGCCGGTGGATACCGGCTTCATCGTCTTCAACTACCAGAACTACCCCAACCTCGCCCGGCTCTTCGCCGCGCTCGACGTGCCGGTGACGAAGAGCAACATGAGTTTCGCCGCTTCGGTAGGTGACGGCTGGCTGGAGTATTCCATGCGCAGCTTCCACTCGGTGCTCTGCCAGCCGCGCAATGCGTTGCGCCCGGGCTTCTGGGCGATGATCGCCGATATCCTGCGCTTCAACGCCCGTGCACTGGCCGCCGTCGAGGCAGATCCCGACCTGACGCTGGGCGGGCTCTTCGACCGGCTGGGCGTTGGCCCCTGGTTCCGCCAGCACTATTTCCTGCCGATCTCGGGGGCGATCTGGTCCACCCCGGTGGAGCGGATGACCGAGTTTCCGGCGCGCACGTTGATCGATTTCTTCCGGAACCACGCGCTGCTGCAGGCACGCGGCCAGCACCAGTGGTTCACCGTCAACGGCGGCTCTGTCGAATATGTGCGTCGGCTCGAAGCCTCGCTGCGCGCGCGCGGCATCGAGATCCGCACCGGGGCGCCAGTCGCTTCGGTGCGCCGCGCGCCCGAGGGGGTTTGGCTTCGCGCCGCGGGCGGGGTGGAAGAGCGTTTCGACGAGGTGGTGCTGGCCACCCATACCGACGTAAGCCTTGCGATGCTGGCCGATGCCGAGCCCGAGGAGCGCGCGGCACTCGCCGCCATCCGCTACCAGCCGAACGAGGCGGTGCTGCATGCCGACCCGCACATGATGCCGCGGCGGCGGGCCTGCTGGGCCTCGTGGAACTATGTCTCGCACTCCAGAACGCCGGGCGCGAGCATTCCGCTCACCTACTGGATGAACTCGCTTCAACCCATCCCGGCGGACGATCCGCTCTTCGTGACGCTGAACCCGGAGCGTTCCCCGCGCGAGGAACTGGTGCACGACGTGACCACCTTCCATCACCCGGTCTACGACCGCGCCGCCCTCGATGCGCGCGCGGTGCTGCGCGCCCGTCAGGGCCAGCGCGGCACATGGTTCTGCGGCGCATGGATGAAGAACGGCTTTCACGAGGACGGGCTGGCAAGTGCCGTGGATGTGGCCGAGGCATTGGGGGCGGTGCCCGCATGGGCGTGATCGAGCATATCCGCGGCGAGACCTTCCACGGCCGACGGGGCGAGGTGACGAACGCCTTCCGCTATGGTGTAGATTACGTGCTGCTGGAGCCCGAAGCGGCGCAACCGCTGCCCTGGCTCTTAGCGCGCAATGGCGCCGGCTTCATGGCGCTCCACGACATCGACCACGGCGGGGCGCGGGGCGCGGGGCGCGGAGCCGCCTGGGTGCGAGAGCTGCTGGCCGCGCAGGGGCTCGACCGCGCCGCCTGGGGAAAGCTCCTGCTGCTGGCCCAGCCGCGCGTTCTGGGCCATGTCTTCAACCCCGTCTCCTTCTGGCTCTGCCACGATGGCGAGGATCGGCTGCGCGTGGTCATCGCCGAGGTGAACAACACCTTCGGCCAGCGCCATTCCTATCTCTGCCACCACGAAGACATGTCCCCCATAGGCCCCGAGGACCGGCTGGGCGCGCGCAAGGTCTTCCACGTCTCGCCCTTCCAGCCGGTGGCGGGCGGATACAGCTTCCGCTTCGACATCCGCCCCGACAGGATCGGCATCTGGATCGACTACGCCGCGCCCGAGGGCGGGCTGCTGGCGACGCTCACCGGGCGGCGCGCGCCGCTCACCACGCGCAGCATCCTCGGCGTGGCGTTGCGGCGGCCCTTCGGCTCGCGCCGCGTGCTGGCACTGATCCACTGGCAGGCGCTGAAGCTGTGGTGGAAGCGCGCGCCATTCCGCCGCGTGCCCCCGCCGCCTGCCGAGGAGGTGTCGCGATGAGCGCGGTGGCAGCCTCCCTTCGCGCGGGCGGCGCCGCGCGTCTGCCCGCCTGGTCGGGTTTCGCCGCGGTTCTGGCAGCGGCGGGGCTGCCCATCTACATCCACGCGCCCAAGTTCTATGTGGACAGCTATGGCGTCGGCCTCGGTGCGCTGGGGCTCGTGCTCTTCGGCCTGCGGCTGCTCGACGTGGTGCAGGATCCGGCTCTCGGCTGGCTTGCCGAACGGGCGGGGCGCGCGCGCGGCGCCAGCATCTGGGCCGCCGTGGCGGTGATGGCCGCGGCCATGCTGGGGCTCTTTGCCGTGGTGCCGCCGGTGGCGCCGCTGGCCTGGTTCGCGCTCTGCCTCGCGGCGCTCTTCAGCGCCTTCAGCTACCTCACCATCAGCTTCTATGCCGCGGGCGTGGGCAAGGCCTCGGCCCTCCCCGGCGGGCACTTGCAGCTTGCCGCCTGGCGCGAGACCGGGGCGCTGCTGGGCGTGTCGCTCGCCGCGCTGGCACCTGTGGTCTTCGCCGCGCTCACCGGGCGTCCCTTCGCTGCCTTTGCGCTGGCCTTTGCCGCCGCCGCGCTCTTCGTCGCCTGGGCGATGCGCGGCGAGTGGCGCGGCATGGGCAACGCGGCCGCGCCCGGTGCGCTGCGCGCTATCCTCGCCGATGCCACGTTGCGGCGGCTTCTGTGGGTGGCGCTGGCCAATGCCACGCCAGTGGCCGTGACCTCGACGCTCTTCCTGTTCTACGTCGAGTCGCGCCTTGCCGCGCCGGGGTGGGAGGGGCCGCTTCTGCTGCTCTTCTTCCTCGCCGCCGCCGCCGCCGCGCCGGGCTGGGCCTGGCTCGCGCAGGTCTTCGGGGCCCGCCGTGTGCTGCTGGCGGGAATGGTGCTCTCGATCCTCGCCTTCCTGGGCGCGGCGACGCTGGGCCCGGGTGACGTGGCGCTCTTTGCGCTCGTCTGCCTTGCATCGGGTGCGGCGCTGGGTGCGGACATGACGCTTTTGCCCGCGCTCTTCGCGGGGCGCCTCGCGCGCATCGCGCCGCGCGGCGGGCAGGGCTTCGGGCTCTGGTCCTTCGTGACCAAGTTCACGCTCGCCCTCGCCGCCGTCACGCTGCTGCCGCTGCTCGAGGCCGCGGGCTTCCGGGCGGGGGTGGAGAACGGCGAGACAGCACTTGCTGCGCTCACACTGCTTTATGCGCTCGTGCCTTGCGCGCTCAAGCTCCTGGCCATCGGGCTCCTGCTGGCCACGCCGCTCGGGGAGGAAGACGACTGATGGACTGGCTCATCTGGCTTGCCGCAGGGCTGGCGCTTGCACTTGGGCTCGCGGCGCTCGCGGCCCGGTTCTGGAGCTTCCGTGCCCAGCGGCCCGAGGATTATGCGGGCAAGGGCCCGGCCTTCGACATCCGCGAGCGGCTCAACGGTCCGATCCTCGCCGAGGGGGTGATCTACGGGCCTACGGGGCGCGTGACCTCGCGCTTCGTGGCCGAGATGCACGCCCGCTGGCAGGGAGACAAGGGCGAGATGACCGAACGTTTCCACTACGATACCGGCACGACGCAGGAACGGCGGTGGACGCTGCGCGTGGGCGAGGGTGGCCGCATCCGCGCCGAGGCGCCCGACATCATCGGTGCGGGCGAAGGCGTGCAGCAAGGGCCCGCTGTGAAGCTCTGCTACCGTATCCGACTGCCCGAGCAGGCGGGTGGACATGTGCTCGACGTGACCGACTGGATGTATCTCATGGAGAACGGGACCATCATCAACCGCAGCCAGTTCCGCAAGTATGGCTTCAAGGTGGGCGAACTGGTGGCGACCATGCGCGAGGCGGCATGAGACACTGGGCGGGCAGGCGCTACTGGCTCCTGGGGGCGAGCGAGGGGCTGGGCCGCGCGCTGGCAGGCAAGCTCAGCCGACGCGGTGCACATCTGGTGCTTTCGGCGCGCAGCGCGGAGCGCTTGCAGGAACTGGCCGACATTCTGCCCGGCCCGGCGGATTGCGTGCCACTCGACATCCGCGACCGCGATGCGGTCGTGGCTGCGGCGAAGGCGGTCGGCGAGATCGACGGCATCGTGTTTCTCGCCGGGGCCTACTGGCCGATGCGCGCGCAAGCGTGGGACGTGGCCCAGGCCGAGACGATGATCGACGTGAACCTCACGGGTGCAGTGCGGGTTCTGGGCGCGGTAGTGCCGGGCTTCGTGGCGCGCGGGCGCGGGCATGTGGTGATCGTGGGCTCGCTCGCCGGGTTCCGCGGACTGCCGGGTGCCATCGGCTATGCCGCGTCGAAAGCGGGGCTCATGCATCTCGCCGAAGACATGCGCGCCGACCTGCACCGCACGGGGGTCGAGGTGCAACTCGTCAACCCGGGCTTCATCCGCACCCGGCTGACCGACCGCAACGACTTTGAGATGCCCTTCATCATGGAGCCGGACGAGGCGGCGCGCCACATGCTCGAGGCGATGGAGAGCTGCCGCTTCCAGAGCAATTTCCCGCGTCTCTTCTCGTGGCTTTTCCGCAGCGCGCAGTTCCTGCCCGCGCCGCTCTACTTCCGGCTCTTCGGAGCGCGCGGCGCTCATGCGGAAAGCTGAGCACGCGGTGGGGTGCAGATGAGGAACCGGCCGCGCCCGGCTTCCTTCACGGCATAGAGTGCGGCATCGGCATCGGCCATCATGCGGCGCAGATCTGGCGGCGCGTAGCTGACCGAGAGCGCGGCGCCGATCGAGCAACCGATGCGGCAGGGCACTCGTCGCCGCCGGTGCGCATCACCAGATCGCCGGTGCGTGTTTCCTCGCGCAGCACATCGGCGACATGACGCAGAACATGGTCGCCGGCGGCGTGTCCCAGCGTGTCGTTCACCGTCTTGAAGCGGTCAAGGTCGATCTGCAGAAGCGCGAAGGGCTCGTCCGTCGAGTCCTGTGCCAGTGCCGAAGCCGCCTGATCCATGGCGCGGCGGTTGCCGAGCCCGGTCAGCGCGTCGGTTACTGCCTGCGCCTCGGCGGCGTGGTGGGCTTCGGCCAGCCGGTCGGTCAGGCGGCGCAGTTCGTTGCGGATGAGGCCCTGCGCCTCGATCAGATAGAGCATTTCCACCGTGGGGTCGGAGGCGGCGAAATCGCGCACGCTGAGCCCGTGGCGTGCCACGGCCTCGACGATGCCGATGCCTGGCGAGAGGTCAAGCAGCACATCGCCGTCGCCCATGCTCACCAGAAGTCCGCGCAATGTGAGCCCCGCGGCGCCGCGCCGGGCGAGCACCACCTGCGCTCCGTCGTGGCAGCCGAGACCCGACGCGCCCTGCGGGTGGTGCGGTCGGCGCAGCTCGAACAGTTCTTCCATGGGGCGGCCTTCGAGCGCTGC